>NZ_JADBUB010000016.1:0-17087 GCF_020245865.1 Microcystis sp. M169S2 | reverse complement strand
GAAAATTCCCCAAGCTCCCTCTCTGTCCAGCAATGCTCTAAAGTTGATAAATATCAATCTAACAAAAACTCAAAGCCCTATTGTACAAACTTTACAAGCATGAGTTGTTGATAGTTTTGCATGACAGGTTCGGTAGAGCCAGAACTACTTAATTATCCTATTCAAGACAATCTCATATCTAATCCCGATCGAGAATTGCTTTTAAATGTAGTTCTCAAAAGTCTTTTATATCCCCATGAATTAACTTTAGATTTAGCTCAAGCAAGTTTACCCTACCTGGAGGAATTAGCCGATAGTTTTATCCCGCAAGCTTTTCAGATAGCAGCACGAGTCACCAACGAGCAACAAAGTCCCACTTTTGGAGTGGAAATTATTAAACTTTGTCTGCAATTAAGACCAAATGATCTGAGTCTTTTGGAACAATTGGTTAACCTCTATATTTTAGCAGAAGACTTTGATAATTCTTTGATAACTGCCTATCAATTGCGAGAAATTTGTCTAACTCCAACCCTAAAGTTATACAGTAATTATCTAATTTTGTTAATACTTTTGCGCTGGGGAGTTTGGCAAGAAATTGATCATATTTATCAAGAATATCATAATTTATTACAGGAATTAACCCGTCAGAAAAATATCACTTTAGAACCGATTATTAAAACTAGCTTTCTCAATGTTTCTAGTCCCCTACCCTACCTAGGCGATCGAGCCTTAGCCAATCGACAATTAACTAATTGCGTCGCCGAAATTTTTCTTGATAATAATAGTTTTAAAACTCCTTTAGTTACGCTCAAAAAAGCTTCAGAAAAACTAACTATTGGTTATCTTGCCAGTACCTTAAAACATCATTCTGTCGGTTGGTTAAGTCGTTGGTTGATTCACCATCATGATCGAGAAAAATTGCAAATAGCCATCTATACTATTAACCAAGAAGAAGATGAAATTACCCGTCAATGGTTCCGGGATAGCCGAGATATTATCCGTCATTTTCCCTACGCTCAAAATCCCCTAGAAGTTGCCCAACAAATTCAACAGGATCAGATAGATATTCTAGTAGATTTAGATAGTTTAACCCATAATCTCACCAATCAGATTATCGCCCTGAAACCCGCAGCAAAACAAGTGACTTGGTTAGGTTGGGATGCTTCTGGATTAGCAACTATTGATTACTATAGCGGTGTGCAGTCGTATGAGGTACAGTGTCACGATCTATAAACCATGCTAGGCAAAGCTTGGTTTGTATCTCACTCAAGCGCTTACCGCTATATATCGCCGATCCCTACGTTTTACCCCAGCAAGCGGAGGAATATTATCGAGAAAAAATCTATCGTTTACCAGAGACATATTTAGCAGTGGATGGTTTTGAAATCGGCACTCCCAATCTCCGTCGAGAAGATTTAGAAATTCCCCCCGATGCTACCATCTATTTTTCCGTACAAAGTGGCATGAAACGCCATCCTGATACCATTAAACTTCAGATGAAAATTCTCGCACAAGTCCCTAATAGTTATTTTCTGATTAAGGGAGTCGGTAAGACTGAAAAAATTCAAGAATTATTTACTGAAATAGCGATTCGGGAGGGAGTTAATCCCCAAAGATTGCGGTTTTTACCGAGAGATATCGATGAATATACCCATCGCGCTAATTTAGAGATTGCCGATGTGGTATTAGATACCTATCCCTACAATGGGGCTACCACCACCTTATATCATTTTTCAAAAGTGATGACAGACTTAGTTGATTATTCCAAAGCGCAATTCCGCTCTCGGACAGGAATTGCGCTTTTAGATGTTAGTCACGACTATTGAAAATTGGTATTAGAAGTTTTATGGCAAGGAATCCCTTTAGTTACATTAGTAGGAGAACAATTTTCCGCCCGCAATAGTTATACTTTTATGATTAATGCTGGTATTGAAGCCGGAATTGGCTGGAATGAGGCAGAATATATCCACTGGGGAGTAAAATTAGGACTCGATCGTTCCTTTCGTCAAGAGATCAGCCATCAACTGTTAGGAAATCGTGACACAGCCCCCCTCTGGCAAGGGAAAAAATTCGCCCAAAATATGGAAAATGCCTATTTAAAAATCTGGGACGGAAATTGATAATGAGAAAGTTATCCGCAATCAATAAAGTATCGAATCGGGACAAGAAAAATTCAACTAATAATTAGGGTTTGCTGAATAATGGTAAAACCCTTTTAAAATAAGGCTTTTGATCTGTTAAAATCTGATGTTCATGCTGCGAAAATAGGATTGGGACATTCAAAAACCTTGCATTATTCTTCTTGTAGTACATAAACTGGTACAAAAAGAAAGACAACAAAGCCTGAAACTCCTGACTCCCGACTCCTGACCCCACCAATACACTTTTTCAGCAAACCCTACTTAATTTCTACGGGTTCTAAATTATCAGCAGCAGTAAAACCAAAGAGACGGGAATAAAAATAAAATTCTGCATCTAATGCTCGTTTTATCGATTCAGCTTGACGAAATCCGTGTTGTTCTCCGGCAAAGGGAACATAAGCGACGGGTAAACCTTTCGCCTTTAAAGCTTCTACCATCATTTCCGCTTGATTGGGTGGAACCACTCGATCTTCTAAACCTTGGAAAAAGATCACCGGACAGGATAACTGAGCAGTAAAATGAATAGGCGATCGCTGATAGTAAATTTCCTTTTCTTCAGGATAACGTCCCACCAATTTATCTAAATATCTCGACTCGAATTTATGGGTATCGGTGGCTAAAACCTCTAAATCACTAACTCCGTAATAACTAGCTCCTGCTTTAAAAGTATCATGAAAAGTTAGGGCTGCTAAAGTTGTATAACCACCGGCGCTGCCTCCAGAAATTGCCAATCTTTCCCCATCGACTAATCCCTGATTAACCAAATATTTTGCCCCGTTGATGCAGTCTTCCACATCGACAATTCCCCAATTTCCCTGCAAACGCTGACGATATTGACGACCATAACCCGTACTACCGCCATAATTGACATCTAGATAGCCAAAACCGCGACTGGTCCAGTATTGCACCCGCAGACTTAAACTAGAGGTCGCCGCGGCCGTCGGTCCACCGTGACTTTTGACTAAAAGGGGCGGTAATTCGCCATTGGGGGCGGTATAATCGGGGTTTTTGGGGGGATAATACCAAGCATAGGCCGTTAGTCCCTGACTGGTGGGAAAAGCGAGCATTTCCGGAATCGAGAAATAATCGCTAGAAATAGTTAAATTACTGGAAGATTTGAGAATTTCTCTCGTTCCTGTGGCTAAATCCATTGAGACAACCGCCGTTACTTCCCTGAAAGAACCGCCAATAAAAACTATTTTGTTATCGCTAACTTGTAGGGAAGAAATGTTAGTATCAGCAGTAATAATTTCTTGAAATTCTCGATTAACAGTATCGATACTTCCTAAATGCCAATGACCATCTTTTGTATAGCTACAAATAATCTGTGATTCGCTGGCAAAACCGTAGTTAGATAAACCAAAAAACCAATGAGGATAGGCAAATTCAGCCTCGATCGGTTCGAGAACTGGTTCTATTTGTTCATCGTGTTTAAAGCAATAAAAGTTCCAGAAATTATTGCGATCGCTAGTAAAATATAACTGTTCATCGGCGGACCAGCGCGGTTCACACACTGACTCATTTTCACCACCAGCAACAACCCGAATATTAGTCAAATAAAGATTATTAATATCCGCCACCCAGAGAAAAGAACTATCCCAGGGCATATTAGGATGATTCCAACTAATCCAAGCTAATCGAGAACCGTCGGCACTTAAGCGAGGAGAGGTATAAAAATCATCGCCAGATACTAAAGTTTTTATTTCTCCCGTATCTACATCGATGCTGACAATACTATTAACTGGTTCTCGATCTTTTTGGCTATGATCTTCACAAATACAGATTAAACGATTGCCAAATTTATCGAGAATTAAATCCGCATAACGACAGGAATTTTCTGGGGTTAGAGGTTGGGGTAAACTATCAGCAGTTTGGCGATAAATTCTTTGGTCAGCAAAATTACAAAAATAGATAATTCCGGCAACAATTAGATAGGAACCTCCCCCGTATTCATGGACACGAGTTCGCACATTAAAAGGCACTGGAGTGATGTCTGTGGTTGTGCCGTCGGGGTTTAATTTAACTAAAACATTTCGCCCCTTTTCCTGTGGTCTGCCTTCTAACCAATAAATATCTTCTCCATCTACAGTTACACCACCAAGACTAATCGATGCTGCCACAATTAGATCGGAGGTAATCGGTGATTTCCAGGAACCGTAAGCTGATATTTGATGAGACATTTTCGACTAAAGCAGTGATTCTAATGGTGAACTAACTTGATCAGAAACGCTGATAAATTAAGAAAATTCCGAGTAAACAGAATAAAGTAGGGATTAGGTGCATCCCTACCTGACTCTCTGTTTTTCTGCAATCGGAGCGGCGGGATTCGAACCCACGACCCCTACTACCCCAAAGTAGTGCGCTACCAAGCTGCGCTACGCCCCGATATTGAACCTTAACCATCATAGCGATAATCGCCGCATTTTGCAAGCTTTTTTTTTCTTCCTTTCTCCCCCATCCCCGGAATTAGCGGCCAGCTATCTAGCTAGGGTTTGGTGAAAAAGTTGTTCGTGGGGACAGGGTGTGGGGTGTGGGGTGTAGAGTTTTACCAGTTTTGAGGTGGCCAATTACCTAATTTTCAGGGAAAAAGTGCCTAAATTTCCCCTCGATCACTCCCATATCTGGTACTTTTTGATTGACAAAAAGTCTAAAGGTCTTACCCAATAAGGTTTTTAGATCTATTCAGCAAGTCCTAGCTAATTGGGGAATACGTCCTTTTAATCCCGTCATTAATTGCAGGGCAAACAATTTCAACGGGGGGAAACCGCGCATCATTGCCAATCCGAGACGACGGATGACAACGATAGGCGGCCAGTTATTGGAGAACAGGCGATCTAGAAAATCTGTGAAGCCTAAAATCGCTAAATTCTCCGATCTACGCCATTTTTCGTAGGATTTTAGGGTAGAAAGCGCTCCTATATCTTCTTGCTTTTCTACTGCTTCCTTTAATACCTGCGCTAAAGCGGCTGCGTCGCGAATGCCTAAATTTAAACCTTGACCACCGACGGGATGACAACAGTGAGCAGCATCACCAATTAAAGCCAGTCGGGGTTTAACATAGGTATCGCTCTGCATTAACTGTACGGGAAAGAGAGTGCGGGGGCTAACTAATGCTATTTTTCCCAGTAATCCCCCCGTATATGCCTCTAATTTCTTGATAAATTCCGCTTCGGGCATTTCTTGCAGTTTTTTCGCTTCTTCATGGGGATTTGTCCAAACGATCTGACAGCGATTACCCTGGAGCGGTAAAATGCCCATGGGACCGGTGGGCCAAAATCTTTCAAAGGCGGTATCGTTGCGATCGAGTTGATGTTTAATGGTGAAAGCGACACAGGATTGCCAATATTTCCAACCTTTGGTTTTAATTTGCGCCCCTTGCCGGATAGCGGATTTGGCCCCATCGGCCCCGATAACTAATTTTGCGGTGATTTTTCGGGTTTGACCGGCTTCTGCCAGGGTGACAGTGGCTATTTCTCCTCCGTACTCCACTTCTAACACTTTAGCAGGGGATAACCAGTCAATGCGATCGCAATCTTGGCTGGCCTTGTGCAGGGCGGTTAAAATCACTTGATGTTCGCCCACATAGCCCAAATAATCGGTTTTTAGTTCATCGACCACAAAGGGGACAAAAATCGGAAAATCGGCATCAGAAAGGCGAATATGACGAAATTTACCGATACTGGGCGAGATTTGATCCCAGATACCCAAGCCTGTAAAAATCCGGCTGGACATCAGCGAGAGGGCATAAGCTTGACGACGGGAGGCGGCCACCTCTAGGGGACGTTCCTCGATCATAGCGATATTTAATCCTGTATTTTTTAAGGCCACCGCTAGGGTGGTTCCGACTATGCCGCCCCCGACAATGATTAAATCGTAGCTGTCCCGTCTTAACATATAAATATTTTTCTCAAAGATCATCAGTGACTACAATGATCTATTCTGACACGATTTTCGGGGTTGCTGTCGGGTTTGATGGTCTTCACCCCACCTAGCCATTGATAGACTTGAAAGGGTTTTGTCCGTGGTTGAGAGTTTCGGGTTATCGCTCTTCCAGAAGTCCAGGAAGAGCGATAACAAGCTGCTACAAGCCCTGTTAGCTGATGCTCCTGGGGCGCCAGTCTTTCTGGATACCCCGACGGCCAATGCAGCGGCGCTGGCACTTGCGCGCCGTTGGGGATATGTTTGGGGCAACAACCCGAGAACTTGGCCAAAGACATAACCCGCAAGATCAAGTTCTTTTAACTCTGATCAGATGCGAATGCGTCAAGGCTTTTTTGAGTCCAATTATCCAGAGCAGTATTGATAGAGTTAAGAACTCCCATTGTTTCGAGCATATTCCCCTTCAACTTTTCTTGAAGTTCGCTAAAAATACTGGTTTGGACATTAAATAGATCATCTACTTTTTGAGCGCTCTTTAATATCTCTAGATACTTGGCTGTAGTTTCTAGATACAGGCTCATCAATTCTGCTTGCTTTAGTCCGATATTGGTCATCGAACTGACATAAATTTCACCCAAGTCCTTAAAAGACTCAGAGGTTGCCTGTAAATTCACCAGCTTCAGTTGGCTTTGAAATAGTTCATTAATACTATCGGTATAAACTTCCCCCAATTCTTTGGTCAAGCTTAGATAACCCTTGCTTAGTTCAGCGAAAGCACTGGGGTTAACAAAACTTGTTAACATGGCATCCATCGCGTTCACATTAGTGGCCGTAATATTCTTGAAGGACTCTATTGCCAACTTGTTCGAGTCAATCCACTGTTTAACTAGCTCGTTTTGCATGGTAGTTTCCTCGTAAACTGCTTAATGTATTTCTCTGTCTGTGCCAGCAAAAAGATTAAATTATTGAGGGCGCGGTTCAGCCAACCGTTCCAACATAGCGACAATTGCCCTCATCTGGGGAGACTCTCTAGTATAAAAGACAGGATTATCTGGATCTGCACTAGAATATCCCCAAAAATCCCAGCATCCCTGGGGATTGTAAGGGATTGATGCTGACGGTTCAACCTGGGGATATAGGACAATTATCCTGTTGGTATCAGCTATTTCATTGTAGCCAGTTTTAGTGTAGTAAGTATCATCAATTTCCGTTGCCCCCTGTTTGCAACCATGAATAGCTACATGAACTTTGCAGCTTTCTTTTTTACAGGCTTCAGGCACATAAACATAAGCCTCCCGACTCATACTCGTCTTTTTACCCTCAATAAACTCACTCTGGTCAAACCGAATAATCTGGCCACTTAATCTATTAGAATCAACTGCTGGATTCAACTTGCCATAAATATGCCCTAAAATCCGATGGGATTGCATGAAATCGCAGTCGTTTATAAAGGGTGACTTAGTATCTGAACATGAGACCCTAGACTCCTCGACAATTATGGCATGACCAGCATTGATATTCTTTTCGTATTTGATATTCTCTGAGGGCAAGCCGGCAGCTTGATAAAAATCTTTTACTTTGTCAACGACGACAGTTTTAACTACGCGATCACTTGAACCACTGAATAGATAGACCCGATCATCTTTTAAGTTGTTGAGATCGGCAATTTTGTTAGCCTTGGCCAGTTCTTGCGCTTTTTTAAATAATCTTTTCCCATCCGGTCCTACTGACTCAGTCAGAGGATTCATGCAAGTTGATGTCGCTTGCTCGAGAAATTGCTCTGGATCCGTCTCGTAAGAACCTACACAAAAAAAAGGACCGCCAGCAATTATACCTGCTCCCACCAGCCTATCTGAGTAGGCCACATGGAATTGAGCCGTCATGAAGGCCCCTGATGAAAGACCAGAAACAGATGTTTGGCTTAAATCTGCCTGATAACCAGATAGCTTGGGTGCTTCCTCGGCTAAGACCACTCCATAGCAGCTAAAAATACTAAAAATCAAAACAGCCAGTAGTTTTAATCCTGCCTTAATCATAAGACCTCTTGCAAAAATCGGAACCTATGATATTAAGATAAAGTCGAACAAGATCGAATGATATTAAGATAAAGTAAAACACATCGAACTTTGAAAACCCACTTGCCACTTCCCACTTTACCGTACTTTTTCAACAGGATTTGGTATGACATATCCGGCTAATCTCTGGCAGGAGTACCTCTCTTAACTAGGAAATCACCATGGAACTTTATCAACGAATAGCCGATTTTTATGACTCCTCTAGTGGACTGTGGGAAAGGATTTGGGGCGAACATATGCACCATGGTTACTACGGTCGCGGCGGCAAGATTAAACTCGATCGCCGTCAGGCACAAATTGATTTAATAGAAGAATTATTAACTTGGGGTCATGTCACCGGTGCTAATCGGATTCTTGATGTAGGTTGTGGTATTGGTGGCAGTAGTCTTTATCTGGCCGAAAAATTTCACAGCCAAGCGGTGGGGATTACCCTTTCCCCGGTACAAGCCGCTAGAGCCAGCCAAAGAGCGCAAGAGTTTAATTTAGAAGAAAAAGTCAGTTTTTGTGTGGCTGATGCCCTAAAAACCCCCTTTCCTGAGAATAATTTTGATCTGGTCTGGTCTTTGGAAAGTGGCGAACATATGCCCGATAAAAGGCAATTTCTGCGAGAATGTTATCGGGTTTTGCAGCCCGGGGGGACTTTTTTGATGGCTACTTGGTGTCATCGTCCCACCACTTCCCTGGCCGGTAATTTAACGGAAGGGGAGATTAAACTATTAAACGAGATTTATCAGGTTTATTGTCTGCCCTATGTGATTTCTTTGCCAGAATACGCCGATATTGCCGGTGACATTGGCTTTCAAGACCTAAAAACCGATGATTGGTCTCTATCGGTGGCGGCCTTTTGGGATGTGGTGATTGACTCGGCCCTAACCCCAGATGCGATCGCTGGTCTGTTAGCAAGCGGTTACACTACTATCCAAGGGGCTTTATCTTTAGGGTTAATGCGGCGCGGTTACGAGTCGGGTTTAATTCGTTTTGGCTTACTGCAAGGGAAAAAATAAAGGCTGATCTCTCCATTTCTTTTTAACAAAACTTAACAATTATTGGCAAAATTTTGCTTGCTTTTCTGGGGAGATTTTGAGATAATATTTTTAAAAGATTTTATTCATAATGGAAATATTGACAATCATCTAAGATTGGCACAGATTACCATTATAAAAAAAGCATAACGCAAACCGCCGCCTAAGTCAAGCCCTTTCCCATACTTATGGGTGCGAATTTCCAGAAATCAAAAAAAAGGCTTTGGTGGGGGGCAGTGATCAGGTAGAACCGGGGAACGAGATAATCTTCAAGCAAGATTCTGTATTTCTAAAATTCTACACTTAGGTTTTCCTAAAATGGCTCAGGGCAGATTTGAACTGCCGACCTTGGGCTTATGAGTCCCCTGCTCTGACCAACTGAGCTACTAAGCCGTTGTTTACACAGTTATCAATCATAACACATAATCACCCAATTGCACAAGAGCAAAAAAGGGAAGATTTTTTCTTCCCTTTGGGGGTATGTTTAACGTCTGCCTGGCAGGAAAGCGATGGGATTAACTGCGCCCTGGCCAGAGGGGTGAACCTCGAAATGTAGGTGGGGGCCGGTGCTAAAACCGGTGCTACCCATCTGCGCGATTGGCTCGCCTTGCTCAACAGTTTCGCCGCGACGCACCAGCAGACGGCTGTTATGGGCATAGAGAGTGACGCTACCATCGGGGTGACGCAGTTTCACCAGATTGCCATAACCGCCAGAATTCCAACCGGAGGAGATTACTTCACCGGCGGCCGCCGCCACAACTGGTGTACCCACTGGACCGGCGATATCGATGCCGCGATGAGGTCTGCCCCAGCGCCAACCGAAACCGGAGGTTAACACCCCCCTAGTGGGCCAGATAAAGCCAGTAAAAATAGGAGTGGGATTAGGTAAATGCTCATCGGGATTAGTGAGGGGAGGAAGGGAAGGTTCTACGGTTTCGCCGACGGGAATTCGTAGGCGGTCATTATATTCTTCCACATTGGTAGGAGCCGAACCGATAATCTGGGGGGGGGTGCTTTGGTTAGAACGCGAACGAAGGGCGGTCCATTGGGGATTAGCGGTTATTTGCCGATCATCGGGGGTTTCTGCGGGATTATCGACGGGAATAGCGATACTTTTCTGGGTTTCCGAAAGGTTAGTTTCCCGCAGATTGGCCACCTCTTGGCGCAGTCTTTCCCGATAGCTGCCGGTGATATTTTCGGGGAATTCTTCCGTCTCCGTGGTGGCGGTGGCGGCGGGCAAATTTTGCCGATTGCTGGGGTTAAAGGACAACCTAGGGCGATCGCCGACCAAGGGGGTAAGATTTTGATTAACTCTAGCGTTGGCAGAGCGATCGGGAACCACTAGGGTTTGATTGACTTTAATCCGGTTGGGGTTGTCAATGCCGTTTTCCCTAGCTAATTCGGCGGGGGTGATGCCGAGAGCGCGAGCGATCGTGTTTAAGGTATCCCCTGGCCGAACCCGATAAACTTGGTTTTCTGGGGGAACTATGACCCGAGGATTGGGAATGGCGGGAATTTCAGTCACAGGAGCCGGATTTCGTAGGGCAACGCTAGGAATTTCCGGTCTGCTTGTCAAGGGAGGATTAAGGGGAATTGTGGCTATCGGGCGATCGCTTTCAGGGGTGGGAACGGGAATCGGGATCACCTGGCCGGTTGGTCGGGGGGATTCTTCGGGAGCAATAACGGGAATCTCGACGCTAGTTGGCGAATTATCGGGAACGAGAGCGGTAGTTTCGGTGACGATTACCGTTTCCCCGGAATTGGACTGATGGGGGTTTTCCTCGGTTCGCAAGGCGGCCAAACTTTCTTGGAGACGTTGACGGGTTTGACGCAGACTAGCAGAGGAACTATCCAACTGCTCAGGAGTTGCTGCCGGGGCTGCCGAGGGCAACTGCTCAGGAGTGGGTATTTTTAAAGTTTGTCCGATAATCAGATCGGATTGGGGGGAGAGATTATTGCTACTAGCGATCGCTGTAGGGGTAGTTTGATAGGTGTCGGCTAAACTCCACAGGGACTCTCCCGATTTTACTTGATGCTCAACCACTGATGTGGCGATGAATTTGACGGTGGCGAGTGCTTGGGATTGGATTATTTGCGGTTCTTTTAGTTCTTTACCCGCAGCCTTGGCTTTTTGGGCCAGGTCGATCACTTCCCATTCTAAGGGTAGAGAATTGGCGGCCTGGGCTGATTCTGAGGTGGAGTTGAGAATGCTAGGTACTCCCAGAGAGAGTGCTAATCCCAGTAGAGCAACTGAGTAACGGACTCGGTTAGACTCAGCGGTGCAATTCTGTTCTGGGGTAGCGGATGTCATGGGGTTGTGGATAAAAGTCTCTTTCAAACAGACCTCCTGTGGTGTAAAGAGTTAGCTAGAGCCAGTGGATTAAGCCGATGGGTCTAGCTTTCAGCATTAGCCTTGAGGCTAGAGTAGAAGTTAAGCAACTTTACTTTTTAGTCAAAATACCTAAAGGTGACTTTTAGGTGAGATTAACTTAGATTTTGAAATCATGCAAGTCTCCCTCTGACCATTAGCACCGGGATCACAGCAAGTTGGTGACATTTTGAATGTCCAGATTGACGATGCTCTATCTCAGATGTTCCAAGCTGATCAGCATTTTTCGTCTTGCCAATTTTTGCCAGTTTTTTGATAGAAAATTTTTATCGGTTTTGCCGTTTAGAAAGAAATTATTAATGATTCGCTGCTCGCAAGGGGCAACGATGGCTATTGGGGGGGCAATAATTAGGGTTTGCCCAAAAAGTTTTTCGTGGGGTGTGGGGTGTAGGGTGTGGGGTGTGGGGTGTAGGGTGTGGGGTGTAGGGTGTGGGGTGTAGGGTGTGGGGTGTGGGGTGTGGGCTTCGGCCGTGAGCTCAGCCGAACGGGTGTGGGGTGTGGGATTTTACCGATTTTCAGGGAAAAAGTCAAAATTTCGCCTCCCACAAGGTTTTTAGATTTAATCAGCCAACCCTAATTAAAAAGAATACACGGCTGTTTTGATATTTTGGTAGTTATCATCTAGGTCTGATTCTAGGAGAATAATCGCAGTAATTCTCCTAGTCATCTCGCTTACTTCCTGCACTTCTGCGATAGTTAATCCCCGTCCTAATAATTTTTCCTCGCGATAACTTAGCCATTTTTTAATAACTTGATAACCCCCGATGGTATATTCCCAAACCCGGGCCGGTATATTTTGCCAATAGGCTCGATCATTGAGATAAATATCATAGGTTTTGGTTCCTAATAATTTTCGCATTTCTGGGCTAATTACGCTCATTTCTGTGGTTGTATATTTTCTGGCGATCGCTTTTCCTTTACCCGGCATTGTCACGCCATTTTTACCCCCGTGTCCCCAACCGACGTTAATAATTAAATCCCCCTTATCTGGGTTTAAATTTCCCCCATCAGTGCAGGAAATCAAGGCGATTTTTTGCAGTGCAGGGGTCGGTTTTTTGGTGACTCCTATAACGGGGTTTTCTGTGTCTAAAAGAGATGCGATCGCTTGTCCTAGTTGGGCAGATTTAATTAATAATTCTTGGCTATTGGGAAGGGGAATTCTTGGGAAGTCTTGACGAATACCGTCGGCATTTTCCCCAAGATACAAGGGAGAGTACCCAATCGCTAATGCGTGCAGCCAAATTAAGGAAGCATTCTCGATATTTTCATCAAGATTATTAATACCCAGTTGATTTAAGTATTGACGAGATTTTTCTGAAAGATTGGCTTTTATTGAAGGAATATTCAAGTTACTGGAATCGAATAATTTTCCTTGAGTATTATCTTCTGTATTCACCTTCTCTAAATTTTGACGTAATCGTATAGGAAAATAATAAGCATGACCTCTTTGAAAATCATTATCTCCTAACAATTGTGTATAACATATTGGTATTCCTTCAGGATTAGCAACTCCTGCTGGACGACTCATAAGAAATGAATTTCCCTCCCAACATTGTGACCATAAATCAGGTCTGGAACGATTCCATAAAGGACTAATCTTGCTGTAATAACACCATCTAACTTCAAAAGGTCGAATTAAATAGCGTATAATGTTATTTTGTTGAAAACCTTCTGATTTTTGAACTTTTAAGCGTACTTTTTTGGCTTCAAATCCACTAGCATCTTTCGTTAATCCAGTTTTTAATGTTTTAAGTTCTTCCCATGTTATCGAAGTATCATAATACATTTTAATTCTTTTTTCTAAACTTGATTTATCAATATCAATTAATGCTCCTCCCCTTTTTTCCATTAATCCATTGCTAGGTGGTTTTTTACATAAATCTGTTAACTTTGGCCATGCTAAATAGTGAGAAGAAACATCGGAGGGACGGAAAGAATAACGATTAGATTGTTCTGGGTTAGAGACTTGATAAAAAGCATCAAAATCTTGATTATTTAAACTATCTAATAACTGTTCTCGTTTAGCAACTCCCCAGAAATGGCGAAAATAGACATCAACATTTTTATTCCTTACTTCCTTTCTTACCATTAATCCGATAGTTGTCCCGACTCGAATCCCTTCCTTATTGTATTGAGTAGAAAAAACACTAGGATCTGGATTACCTTCAGGGGTTAACTTTCCCGTTTCGCGACTATCCCCATTGAGACAATCAAACCAAAGACGATCAAATTCTTGTAAAAATCTTTGCCGCATCACCACAAAAGAAGGATCACCGAGATAGGAAAAATTAGAAATATAACAAACAACCCCTTTACCAGTATTTTCTGAAATACATCTTTCTGCTAAACGAAAAAAGCGCACATATAACTCATCCAAATTAAACTTTTTAATCCCCCAATCGGAGATTAAACCCTGTTTATACACTTCCACTAAACCTGCTTCTTCTGCGGGACTGGTTCCAGCAAAAGCATTGTAGGGAGGATTACCGAGAATAACTAAAATCGGTTTACCGCGCTTAACTTCATCGGCTGCCTCTCGTTCCTTATTTAACTCCGGAAAACTTAATTGTAGCTGTTGAATTTTCTGTTTACTTTCCTCATCGGGAGGTTGCCAACCAGTTAAAGCATTAGTCAGATAAATCCCGACTCGTTCACTATCTTCTATTAAAGGTACATCCAAACTTTGCAGGAATAAACCTAATTGTAGATGAGCGACGACAAAAGGAGCGGTTAAAATCTCGAAACCGAAAATTCTTTCTATGGCTGCTTTTTTCACCAAAGCCATGGCTAAAGCACCCGCCCCATTTTCCTGTAAAGTATCGGTAATATAGCGCAAAACCTCGACTAAATAAGCACCAGTTCCACAGCAAGGATCGAGAATATAAACATCGGGATTAGCTAAACCGTCCTCGATATTTAATTCTTCTCGTAAAACTCGATCGACTCGCGCTACCATATAGCGAACAATTTCCGGAGGAGTGTACCAAACTCCCAATTCTTTGCGTAAATCAGGATCAAAAGCTTGCAAAAATGGTTCATAGAAATACTGTACCGCTTGTCCCTCATCGAATTGACGAAAAAACTCCTCTCGTCGCACTCGATTTAAAGCTGCACCGGTCCAATTCAAGACTTCTACTAATCCCAAAGATTTTAACTTACTCGGTGCGGCGATCTGCTCGAATAGGATCGCTAACATGGGAACATGGAGATGGTGGGCTGCGGATTTCCAATCGAACTTATCCTCTTTATCCTCGCGATTGAGGTTTTGCTTGTGCCATAATACCCAAGCGGAGAATAAACCATAAAAGAGGGTTTGCACGAGGGTAGAACGAAAAAATTTATTCCCCTGTTCCCGTTCAAATTTGATACCTAGGGCATTTTCTAAAGCTTGACGAATATTGGCCAGAGCAGGAAGATCGGAATGATGTTCTAAGCGTGCTTTTGCGTCCCGCGCATAGGAAGCAAGAAACCAAGCAACATCGGCCGGTGAGGTGATAGGAGCCGCCTGTAAAAGCACTCTCTTTAGGTATTCTAAGAGGCTATCACCGTGTTCGGCGGCAAATTTGGATGGATTTGAGGTTTTTAGCCAAAACTCGGCTTCTGACGGGGCTAAACTATAGGCTTCTAATTCTACCGGTTGACCTTGGCTATTGCGACCGATGAGCAGAAAATCGCGATAATTGCTGACTAATACTTGACCGTATTTTTGCCAGTATTTTTGTACTTGCTCGCTGGCGGCGATTTTTTTGACATCTTCTTTGGTTCCCTTAATCTCGATCGCGCCTCTTTCGGGAAAAATCGCCGTAAAAGGTTCTAATTCTTGATTTTTGGGGAATTGATCGACGTTAAAAAGTCCCCCGTCCGGCAATCCCGCACCCTGATTTCTGAGGTTGATAATGCAGCGTACTCGCGGTTTTAGGGTTTTACCGATTTCGTTGAGGAGAGTTTCGAGAGTGCCGTAGTAAGAGGTTTCTTTTACTGCTGCTTGGGAGGAGTGGATTTCTTGCAGGTTGCGAAAATAATTAACGAGGGGATTCATGAGTAATAAAGTAATAGGACAAAATTAACTTCTTGGTTAGGATAGGCAAAAGGCAAAAGTATGTGTAATTAATTGTGTCTAGCTACTTAAAAAGTGTAGTCTAGATAGGGTTGGCCGAAAAAGTTTTTCGTGGGGACGGATTGTGGGGTGTCGGTCGTCGATACCCAATTAGGTTACACTTCATCTTGAGAAAAGCTGTCACCAGAGATGGTATATTTTGGCCATAGTATAGCTCGCTAGTTTAGATTTGTTCAATTGGAGAAATAAGATTAGATAAAATTTCGTTCCATTTTAATTTATGAATAGTTTGTAATTCCGAATCTATTTCAATCAGATGGGAATAGGTATTGACAAATTCTTCTGGAGATGATATCAGTCTCAGATAATATTTAATTGTCGGTATAATACCATTGGTGATTATTTGACAACCATGATTGTTTTTGATAGTTTGAATCTCAGACATGATTAACTCCACTTCTGTGGGTTTAACATCAAACGATGATAGGATATAATATCTTCTCGGATTAAATTTGATAATTTTATCTTTGGCAATTCGGAGAATTTGTAAATCAATGTACTTACCATGCTTAATTTCAATAACTTCTACTAATTGTTTATTTTTATCAAAAATCTCAATATCTCCTGCACTACCAGAAGTTAGATCAGAAGCTGTGTGACTGCCTAGAGGTTTTAATGTGCAGGATTTGTATCTTTCTACTTCTATAATTAACCTTTGATAAATTGCATATAGTGCTAAAACAGGTAATTTGGAAGCTCCGCGAGTTTGATAATTGAAACTAAAATGATTTTCTAGGCAACTGCTCAAAGTGTTGATATCAAAAGGTTCAGGATTATCTATCTTCAAAATTTTAATCTTTTGAGTCTGGATAATCTGATTAACTTGATGAAGTAAAAGCCTTAAAATAACTTCAGCTTGTTGAGGATTAGTTTCAATAAAATCAATTAAACCCAGAAAAGCATCTTTGGTTTTTTGATTACTAATTTTACCTTGATAATCTAAAGTATAGGGAAAGGGTTGTTCTAAAGAACGAGTTAGCCAGCCACTTTCTGCCATAGCTGGTAATCCCAATTGTTTCAAGGTGGGAGTAATATACTGAGTATCAATAGTTCTTCCTGAAAATCCTCCAGGTAAATTAGTTTGATGGTATCTAATATCTTGATTAGGATAGAGAATTTTATGAACTAATAAAGTTATTAAAACCGTATAAACTACCTTTTGTTTTGAGCAATTAGTAGCAATTTGTTGGATATAGTTTTGATAGGGTTGAGGGAGCAGTGGTTGCCGATCATCTAAATTTAAGGATTGGTCATAAATTTCTAATAACTTTTCTTTATGGTTCATAAAATCTAATCCGATAATTTCCAATTGAATATTCTGACGAGAAAAAGAAAACTCCTTTAAGGGCTCTTCTAGGTTCTGTGTGAGCATGGTATAATAGTAACACAGAACAGGAGGTGGGTTATGTGGATAAATTTTGATCAACTCCTCGATTTACCAAATGTAACAGTGGTCAATTATCAAAAAATTGATGAGACAATTTT
>NZ_JADBUB010000159.1:0-6734 GCF_020245865.1 Microcystis sp. M169S2 | reverse complement strand
CTCCTGACTTAAATGATATCGAACATGATTTTAGTGCATTAAAGAGGGCAAGAATGTATGCTCCTGTGGGGACACCCCTTGATGAAATTATTCGTACTTATTGTGTCGCCTAGTGTCTCGTTCTTATTTGAAATAACTATATTTATCTTCATCTTTATCCCTGTTTACTGTTTACTGGACGGCTACGCCGTGCCTTTGGCAACACTGAAAAGCCCAATCTTTAATCCTGAATATATTCTTCCCCGGTGATTAAAGCGTATTCAGCGCGGGTGAATTCTCGACCTAAATAAGCAGCATGATCGAACATAGTAATCGGACAAGGTTGGGTTTCTTCGATCACTTTGACGGCTAATTCTTTGGCAGTCCTAGCGGTGTAAATAGTCTCAGGATTGCGATCAAGTTTTTGCCTAACACCGATAACTTTTCCCGTTTCTGGATCGACGGCTAAACCTTTTTCGTTGATAATATTGCTGTAATGTTTGGCACAGATTAACCCTGCTTCTCGGTCGAGATAAATAATAAAATATCCTGCGGGATCGAGAGCGATCGGGCGTTTGGAAAGTTGATGATCAATAGCTGTGATTTGGGATTTTAATTCGCTCATTTTCTTGACAAAATCACTTAAATATGTAGATGAAAGCAAGAGCAAATTATATCACATACCATCATCCTTTTTCTAGAGCATTTTGTAGAGATAACCCCTATTTTCTGTGAGCAAATCTGACCTACTGAGCAATAATACTAAATCCTGTTTAAAAAGTATAGGAGAGTGGGGAGGGCCGGAGCAGGGAGAAAAAATCCATAACTTGAGAGTTAATCGGACTATTAAAAACGGATTTGGTATCATACCAGCTGCCATGTGGGGGCGCAAAGCTCGCGCCCCTAATCTAAGGTCGAAAAATAACAGACTGATAGCTGAGAGCTTAACCCTATAAATTTTCTTCCACCAAAGCCTCGACCCGTCCTGTTTTGACTGCATCTACCAAAGCGGCGTGATCTCGTTCTGTCTGATCGGCATAAGCGATCGCAAATTCGCCCAGGGCTAGATCGAACTGATCTCCTTTCCCCAAATAACCGCTAATAGTGGCCGCGTCTCCAGATTTAGCGTGGGCGCGGGCCAGAGTCCAGCCGCAGAACTCGGCGTAGCGTTGCAGTTGGACGGCCGATACTCCCTCAATGGGTAGGGAAAACTTCATATCCCGCAGTTGCCGTAAATAGAAGTTGTTGCCCCCTCTTCCCCGGGTCCAGCCTAAAAATATGTCGCTAGAGGATTGCATCAATCTCTGGCCTGTAACTACCCGTTGTCCCTGATTTTCGTACTGGCTCTTGGTGGTATAGGGTTCAAGAACCGAAGGGCAAGCTTCCTTAACTTGTAGGATGAGGGGATGGTTATCTTCCGAGAACAATAGGGCGATATAACATCTGGTGCCGACACTGCCAATGCCCACCACTTTCAGGGCAAAGTCCTCTAACTGGTAGCGATCGAACAGGACCCGGCGTTCCTCCGGCAGGGATTGGCGATAATCTTCCAGACCCTCGCGCACGAGAGTCTCCCAATCCGGTTCGTTGACATGGTAGAGAATAGGCGGCTGATCGACAAAGCGATTGCGTCCGCCGGTTTGGGTGACGATCTTGGGGTAGAGATGTTCGATGATGCGCTCGCGGGCTTTTGCCATCATCTGTTCCCGCAACTTCCGCGTCTTTTCGTCGGGAGCCATCTCGATCGCCTGTTCTGCTCCTATGCGCGTGTACCATACCTCTAAGGGACTGAGGCGAGAATATTCCCGCAGGTGTTCTCGATAGGAACGAGCGCAATCGATCGCCGCTGCCTTCGATTCTCGCTCGGATAGATCGCTATCCCTGCCGGCGATGACAAAACTGACCACGAGACGCTTGAGATCCCATTCCCAAGGCGCGGGCAGGGTTTCGTCGAAATCGTTAATATCGAAGACTAAATTGCGTTCGGGGGTGGCAAAAAATCCGAAGTTCAAGAGGTGGCAATCTCCGCAGGCCTGCACGATAATGTCAGTTTTGGGAGTGGTGGCCAGATCGTAGGCCATCAAGGCAGCGGAACCGCGCAGGAAGGTAAAGGGACTCCGCAACATTCGTCCGTAGCGGATGGGAATCAATTCCTGTAATCGCCCCCGATTTGATGCTTCGATGATTTCGATCGGCTCTCGACCAGCTGCGGGGGGTTGCCAGATAGCGTGGCTAGAACGCGGCAATCGCTCCCGCAGGGATTTACCGATCTGGATGCGTTCTTCCCGTGAACGGAATCGAGCTTGAGAAGGTGAGCGGATCGGGGTTTCTATTTGGTGGTTCATAGCGACTTTTTCCCCTGAATGAGATTACATCCCTTGCTGTTAGATGACTAAATGAATACAAGCAATAGGAAATAGATAAGTCAATAGTGATGGTTCCCCTTCTGGGATAACTTTCTAACATTTCCCCCTTTAGAGATAGCTTCTGATGCTCGGTTCAACAATTAATCTTCACTCGTTTCTTATCTAGGGAAGATCAATCTCATCGATGATAGATTTTTTCTGAAATGGCTATCTCTTAAATTTGCTTAACTTTTAGCCCAATGGCAGCTCTACTGTTCCGATTATATCTTGCTCAAAAATTGCTGGCGGGATAATCTTAACAAAATTTTATCTAATGGTCAGCCTTCAGCCAGGGGCTAAAATCTCACTCTTTTGTCGGGAAAAGGGGGAACTATTCCGGGTTAAAGGTGAAAATTTTCCCCTTTCCCCAGTTCTGTAGGAAGTTTTCTGTTTATTTTTTTGGGTAATGATTTGGTAGTATTAGTTTAGGTCTGTCAACCGAGAATTTACCCCTAGATTGTCTAGGAATGAGCGGTGAAAGTGTCAATATTGAGGCTCGGATGATGGGGGTGAGTTACGATGATGAAACGCCTCGATCGCTTTCTCTAGGGTTGGATAAATACGTTCGATTGAGATCGTCTCGGATAGATATCCTTTTTTTAATTGCTGATCTAAATCTTGCTTCACCCGTGCCATGGCGAAAGTAACCATCGTCATATCTTCTCCTGTCATCGAAAATGTCCCGAAAATCTCGCCACCCGCTCAACTGCCGGTAGGAATAATTTTTCGCTGGTTTAACCTAGTTTTTTCTAGAACCGAGAAATTTATTCGCCAAGATATTAGTGAAACCAAATTAAATTGTATTCAGTAAGGATTAGGGTAAATCCTGTTAGAGAAGCAACCCTCTGGGGGGGGTTAACTTCTTAAACAATTCATCTACTTTGACTTCTAACGCGCCTAGGGTGATGGGAGCGTCAATTGATAAATATTCTCTAATTTCTTAAGCCATAATTAAAACTCAATAACTTTAACCAGAGGCGGGGATTGTCTTTTTCTAGCCAGCTTTGGGAGTTTTCTAACCATTGAGGAAACCAGGAACCAAAAAGCAGATTTTTGACTCCATCAAGGCTAAAATCGAGATAGGAACCCAACCAACGTATTAAATCCTTACTCCCGGCCATTTCTGCTATCCATAACAGTAAAGTGGGGTTTTTTCTGGCCGCTTTAATTGCTAAACGGCTAAAGGTCAACCAATCGGTTTTATCCTTAATAAAGGTTTCAGAAACCTCCGGCGGTTCGTCGGCCAATAAACCGAAAAATGTGTTTAACATGGCGTTAATTCTTTGGGGTGGTAAAGTTTTTCCCGTGGGAACCATCATTCCTTTAGAAAATAACCAAGTTACTGCCACATTACTTTGATAAGCCCGCACATTTTCTAGGTCTTTAGCTGTTAGTAAATCGTGTTTTAATGCCGTATCCAAAAGATGGGTTAAGCGCTCTAAATTACGCACCAAAGAACCGAAACCAGTAAAAATTAAGGGTGATTGCAGGGAGGCGGCATCACCGATGGCTAAAATGCGATTAAAGGAGACAATTCGATCTTTTTTTCCTGTGCTAAAATGCCCCGGTATATAACCAAAGGTGGGTTTTTTCCAAGTTAATTTTTCTGGATCACACTGTCGATATTCGGGCAGAATAGTAAAGAAATCTTCGTACATTTCCAACAGAGAACCGGGGTTATCGGGATGGACTTGATGATAGTGAAATAGATAGAAAGTTAATTCTTTTCCTTCCCCCGGAAATAATTCCCAAATTAGTTGTCTGCCTTTAGAAATATCGCCATGGGAATTTAAGACATCGCCATAGTGAGAATCCCACACCACCGGATCGAATCCTTCTACTACTGCCCCCACTGTCGGACAGACACTATCAAAGGCACGCACTCCGTTTAATTGCCAAGCAATGGGGGAGGCGGAACCCATGGCATCAATCAATAAACGGCCTTTTATTTGTTGAATTTCTCCACCATGATTAAGGTTGACAGTAACACTATTGGCGGTAATATCAGCCTTGATAAATTCCGTTTGATCGAGAATTTTACCGCCATGATCCTGTATTTTTTTAGCGCAGGATTGCAGCAATTTATCAGAATTAATGGCGATATTTAAAACCGTGGGAGTATGGAGAATTTTGGCTTTCAGATGGGGGGGATTATTGCCATCAAAAAACTTATTAAAGCCATCGATGTATTCTTGGAAGATTAATTCCTCGAATTCTTCGTCCGTAAATAGACCTAAATTAATTAAACTTTGAAACTCCGATCGAGAGATATTCCATTCCCGATTCATCCGTCCGAAAGGTAGTCTTTCTACTAAGAGGACTCGATAACCTAATTTGGCCATCTGTGCCGCATGAATTGCCCCCAAGGCACCACCAATATAAATTAAGTCGTAGGTGATGGGATGATCATTTTCCTCACTGCTAGAGAAAATTACTGGCTGCGGTTGTTGGGGATTTTTGGCACTGTCGCGCCAACGTTTTTCCCACCAGTACAAGCGTTCTAAATCTGCCTCCCCTTGGGGCATTTTGCGGAAGTAGTGAACCGTTAGGGGATAGTCCGCTTCTAAATCTGTAAAAATTGAGTGATTTTTTTGATCGATATTTGGTATCGTGTTATACTGCGGCGGGAAACGCTTTTGTAAAGCTCGATCGATCTGCCGAGTTAGGGATGTTTCTTGATTATGCGATCGCTCACCCCAGCGGAAAACTTTTAAATAAGTAGTCCGTTGCAGCGTCCAGACAAAAATCGATAATTCGATCGCCTCCGATAAGCGCAATCTCACCCCGTTAGGTGTATTTGTCTTAACACCATTTGCGGGTTGCCAATCGGATTGTAACCACTGACAAACGGCGATCGAGTCAGGAGTCGGAATTTCTCTGTAAAGTATTTCTTTCATCTTGATTTAGCTGTTAAACCCAAAAATCGTCTGATTACGCTAGACTACACAAAAAGTTTTCTGAAAAAAGTTTAAAAAACTTTACATACCCAGATTAATACACAGCCTACCCCATCTGATTATGAATTATCCCATCCCGACTACCCCCGAAGAAATTGCCGCCCTCCGACAGCGTCCCGTCGATGAGGAGATGATCGCTGCCGTGATTGCGGGAATTATTAGAATGGCCCGCGCTCAGGGTCAATCTCTCGATGATCTGACTGAAGAAATTCTCGCAGAAGACCAGGTTTTAGATCAAGTGCAACGACGTTGGTTAAGTCAGCTTTTGACTAATGCTTGGCAAAATTTAGCTGAATGGGTGTAATTGGGCGATGGAATGGCTAACAATCACTCTCGCTAGTGTTTTGACCCTGTTAACTCCCGCAGGGGCAATTATTGATACGGTTTTAGCTCATACCCTTCGCTCCCAAGTCCAAAAAGTGGAACAATTAGCCGTGAGGGTCGATAATACTCCCAATTATCAGGCTCTGCAAGGCAAAATCGATCGAGTTCGCATTTCTGCACGGGGAATTTATCCCCTTGCTGGTGTTCGCATTCAGAAGATCGAGCTAGAAACTGAGCCAATTAGCCTCGATTTGCGGCAATTACAGCAAAAAAACAGCAGTTTAGCCGCCGCCTTGCGCCGACCAGCTGCGGGGGCATTGCATCTTGTCCTCACGGAAACTAATGTTAATCAAGCTTTACAATCGCCAGCGGTCAAAGAACAAATTCAGACCCTGATTAATAATCTGATTCCCTCTAGGGGAGAATTTGGTAGCACAAAATATCAACTTAGTCAAGCAAATTTTAACTTTCTTAATAATAATCGAGTTGCTCTCAGACTGCAGCTGGAGACCCAAAGGCCAGACGAACCAGCAGCCAGCCTCGATATTAGCTTAGAAGTGGGATTTAAGCTAGTGCAGGGGCGAAAAATCGAGCTTATTGACCCCACAGCCACTCTTAATGGTCGTCGCATCTCCTCGCGCCTTCTCAAGGGGTTTGCCGAGGGTATATCCACCCAGTTAGATTTAAAAAACTTCGAGAAACAAGGAATTATCGCCCGCCTTCTCCAATTGCAGATCGACGATGATAAGCTGAGTATAGCCGCCTTTGGCAGAATTGAACCTCGATCGGGGAACCCCAATTAAATTTAACGGTCAGAAAACAGGAAATCGGAAGTGGGAATTATGAATTATGAATTATGAATTATGAAGTGGGGTGGTGGGGAAGTAGGGAGACCACTTCGTGCGCGTTGCGGGGGGAGAATAAAAGCGTTCGACTGATAACTGATAACTGATAACTGATAACTGATAACTGATAACTGATAACTGATAACTGATAACTGATAACTGATAACTGATAACTGATAACTGATAACTGATAACTGATAACTGATAACTGATAACTGATAACT
>NZ_JADBUB010000158.1:0-5287 GCF_020245865.1 Microcystis sp. M169S2 | reverse complement strand
ATGCTTCGCCCCTACAGGACGCGGAACCATGAAGACGCAAGGTTTTGAAGCACGATTCTCTCAGAATCTTGCACCTGTTTCGGGAGAAAAGCCACAAAACCTCTACCTTGCCTACATTTCACATTTATTCAGCAAACCCTAAATATTTGTAAACTTTTTCGTCTAAGTTACTTTTCTGTGGTAAGCAAATCTTTACTGCTCCGATTTGGGGGTTTCTTGGGGGGTGTCATCGTTGTTGGTTTTTGGTTCTTGTCCTTTAAAAGTAGGGATAAATCGCGACAAAACTTCAAAAAGCTGATTAAAGGTCGTTTGATTGATTTTACCCGTCAAGAGCAATAACACAAAGACAATAAAAGCAAAGATAACAATAATTGTCAAAACGCTGGTAATATGCTTTGAATCTGGCACAAAATGGGCAATCACCGCAACTATACAAGCAACCACAGCGAAAACCAGCAACAAAGCGAGACTAGGTTTCAGGAGATTGGGAGTTTCTGGCGTTTTGGGACTCATAGGGCGATTTTCTCGGCTTTTGCGGCCACGTTCCTCCCTTATATCGAGATCTCTTGCTCTTTCTGTCTTAGATTCCACCCCTTCTAAGATATCGCGGATATTATATTTGCCGCGCAAACCGGGGAGAATTGCCTCCACGACACCTTGGTGATCGAGTTCTATCAGATGGAGATAATCGACGGGAACTTCTACCCCGGTGGGTTTTTCCCCTTGCAATTCTCGAATCACTAACTTTTCCTGTACGGCTAAATTAGGGATAGTATCGTGAATTTTATCAAAATCTGTCTTAATAATAGCTAAAAGCGCACTAGCACGGGAACCCTGGGCTTTTATGCTGATGTAGTTATCTTCCTCGTCGGCACGCACCAAAGCTCTATTAAGATCCATTGTCAGAACCACACCACTACGCCAACGCATGGTTTTATAGATCATCTGGTGATTACGGACGATAAAGCGGGAAATGATGCTACCGGGCAGGATATCATAACGGTACTGGAAGTGTAAAGGTGCGTTTTCGTAGATATCCACATCCGGTTCATCGATGGGTAGAAGATCGGTGATTAGATAGCGAGCGGGACTGTAACCATCAAGGGGAAAACAGAGTTCAAATTTTCCCATCAAATCCATCAAAAATCCGCGTTTATTTTCGGGATAACGTTGGGGTTGTTTGAGAATATTTTCCAGATCTGGCAGTGAAAGAATGCCCTTTTTTTGTACCATCAAATCGTGATTATTGAGAATATCATAAACACCGTCAGTTACCCATTCCGGGTTCAGGACATTGGTTTCATTCAGTCGCGGATCATCTTGGTAGTTGAGGACAATACCGAGATCGTGGAGAAACTGCACTAAACTTTTTTGATCGCTGGCCTCTTTAATCTCGGCTGTCTGACACATTTCCTGATACTTTTCGTAGGAAATAAAGTCATAAGTCTTTTGCATCGCTTCTAGTTGAGTTTTGATCTCAAACCAACTATTAGGCAATAAATCTTTGATATGGGGAATAGCATCGATTTGAGAGGCGATTTCCTGCACAAGTTGCTCGATTCCCGCACCGGTTTTACAGGAAGTGGCGATTAGCTTGGTGATTTGGGGATATTTTTTCTGGAGGGTGCGGATCTTAACTTGCGGGGGATTTTCATCGGCACAATTACCCACGATAATCACGGGAGAATTGCCTCCGTAGGTTTCAATGAGTTTTAACCAGTATTCCAGACGGTTTTGCTGTTCATTTTTGCGGTTGTCGAGGACAAGCAGATAAAGACTGCGTTTAGTCAGAAAAAACTGATGGGTGGTTTGCATCACTTTCTGACCGCCAAAATCCCAGATATTGAGGCGAATATCGGGTTTTTGGGGCAGTTGCCACCTTTCAATATTAATGCCGGGGGTCTTGGGTTCTCCGGAATTAAAGGTATTGTGCAGTAACCTCTTTAACAGGGAAGTTTTCCCCACATCCCCCTCCCCCACCAATAAAACTTTAAGCTCATTAAGAGGGCGTGTAGCTTTATTCTTGAGATAACTAAAAATCGCCTGCGGGTTGCCATCATCCGATATTTCTTCACCCCATCCCTGACGAATAATTTCCGGGGGAACGTTGGTAATCGGGTTATTTTTGAGGACTAATCGCTTCAGGTTGACTAGGTGAGCGAGCGCTTCTGGAATCTCCCTGATTTGGTTATTTTTGAGGTAGAGGCGTTGCAGGGAGGTGAGTTGAGTGAGCGCTTCTGGAATCTCCCTGATTTGGTTATTGCTGAGGTCGAGGAGTTGCAGGGAGGTGAGTTGAGCGAGCGCTTCTGGAATCTCCCTGATTTGGTTACTGTAGAGATAGAGGACTTGCAGGGAGGTGAGTTGAGCGAGCGCTTTTGGTATCTCCCTGATTTGGTTATTGCTGAGGTCGAGGAGTTGCAGGGAGGTGAGTTGAGCGAGCGCTTCTGGAATCTCCCTGATTTGGTTACTGTAGAGATAGAGGTATTGCAGGGAGGTGAGGTGAGCGAGCGCTTCTGGAATCTCCCTGATTTGGTTATGGCTGAGATAGAGGTATTGCAGGGAGGTGAGGTGAGCGAGCGCTTCTGGAATCTCGCTGATTTGGTTATCGCTGAGATAGAGGTATTGCAGGGAGGTGAGGTGAGCGAGCGCTTCTGGTATCTCGCTGATTTGGTTATTTCTGAGGTAGAGGTATTGCAGGGAGGTGAGTTGAGGGATTTCGGGGGGAATTTCTGTTAAGTTTTTGTCGGACAGATCCAACTCCCCCGCTCTTTCGTCTTTTGCCCGTTGAATTAACTCTAATACTTCCTGTGCTGTCATTGACCATCCCCCCGCTACTATATTCACTCCATTTTGGCAAAAGATCCAGTTAATGCCACTGGTTGAGACCTCATCAGCTTGAGTTGAGTTTCTGGAGAGTGAACTGAAAACTCGCATCTGATGACCGATAAGGGACTTGCGTGGGAATAATATCCTAGCCAGAAAATCGCTCTGTAGAAGAATCAGGCCGGCCAGATGGCATATTATCAAAGCGCAAGTCCCTTAGCTGCGGGGACTCTCAAAGGCTCTCCCCCTACTTAGGGTGATCAGCAAACCTGGGCGATCGGAGGGCGCAGGTTCCTTGCGCCCCTACAGTAACGGATTTTGTCCACAATGTAGGGGCGAACTGCGTTCGCCCAAAAGGTACATTAATGTAGGGGCGAACTGCGTTCGCCCAAAAGGTACATTAATGTAGGGGCGAACTGCGTTCGCCCAAAAGGTACATTAATGTAGGGGCGAACTGCGTTCGCCCAAAAGGTACATTATCAAAGCGCAAGTCCCTAACTGGGTGACTAAAGTTGAGAATTCCCTTAAGATAAAGTAAATAAGTGTAAAGAAACTGAAAGTTAGCCTACACCCTTGCTGAAAAAATTCTCATTGTCTAGAAGTGCTATGCTCAATCGTTTTTGCCGAGGAATCTCGATCGCTCTTGTAATTGGTGTCATTAGCTGTCTGGGTTGGATTATCTGCCCGGATCAAGCTCTAGCGGTGAATAATCCCGAATTACTGCCCAATCAAGCCACTCCGATCGTTGATTTAGCCAATTATCTACCCGCAAAACAGGAAGAGGCATTAATCCGAGATATCGAGACATTTCAAGGGGAAACCGGCTGGAAAATGCGAGTTTTAACCCAATATGACCGCAGCCCCGGCCGGGCCGTGATTAATTTCTGGGGATTGGATGATAAAAGTATTCTCCTAGTGGCCGATGGTCGCGGCGGTAATCTACTATCTTTTAGTATTGGTGATGCCGTCTATGAATTTTTACCCCGCACTTTTTGGATCGAATTACAGGCCCGTTTCGGTAATATGTATTTTGTCCGGGAAAATGGCGAAAATAACGCGATCGTACAATCCTTGGACACGGTAAAAGGCTGTTTAGTTAAAGGTGGTTGTGCGGTGGTCCCCGGTTTACCAAAGGAACAGTGGATTTTAACTTTAATTACCTCAATTGTCGGCGGTTTAGTCTTCGGTTTTGCCGGTATTCCTCGCAAAGAAGGACAGGTTTTCGCTTGGCAATGGGTTTTAATTGTCTCTCCCCTCTGGTTTATCCTCTTTGTTGCTTTTGGCATCGGACCGGTGGTTACTCGCACCAGTGAATTACTGCCCCTTTTCCGCAATTTAATCGGTTTTGCCCTCGGGGTTTTAGTCGCCTATCTTTCCCCTCGTTTTAATTCCCTCAACGCCTCAAAAACCTAAGAATTAGGGGCTTGTCAGTGATCAGTAATCAGTGAAAAGAAAGTAGCGAAGTTTTTACCTATAACTGATAGCTGACGGCAGCCCCTCATGGTTCGATCGATCTAGCTCTGTTACAATTAGAAAAATTGTGGAGTGAGTGAGATAACGTTTATGTGGGTCAATACTCAAAGTGAGATTATTAGTAAGGTTTTGCCGCCAGCAGTACGTCTGTTCTTAAGAACGCAAGTAGAACAGATAGAAGATTTAGAAATGCAGCTGCAAGGTCATGATCGGCAAATTTTGCGCGGTTATATCCCCGGGGTATTTTTAGCCGTGGGAAAAGCGATTTATCAAGGTTTACATCTAGGTAAAGCGCAATTAAGAGGGGAAAATATTCGTCTTAATATCGGGCAGGTTTTGCGAGGGAAACCCCTAAAAATTTTGGAACCTATTCGGGTTAGCGGTGAGGTGGAAATTAACGAGCAGGATTTAAATAATTCGATCGCCTCGACTATTTTAGTTAATGCTTTTGCCGATTTACTAATTTTTTCCCTAGAAAATAACGGAATTGTTAACGCCAGAGAAATTATCTCACAACAGCGTTTTAACTGGAAAAATGTTCTCTTAAATCAGGGTTATTTCTCTCTTCTCGGCCATAGAGAAACGGGTGCAGAAGTAATTTTTAGCGCTGATATTACCCTAGAAGATGCCCGCACTTTAGGGATTAGTCCCCGACAATGGCAAGGTTTAGCCCCAGATTTATCTATTGATCTGCAACCTTTTACCGTCGATTTAGGTAAAGATGTGGAGATTAAATCTTTTATTCTCGACGATCAAACTCTTTTCTGTCAGGGAAGTTTTTTGATTTTACCTTAAAAATAAACGGGATGATTCCGGTGGGTTAACTTAGTTTAACCCCCCTAATTAGGGCTTGCTGAATAAAGGTGAAATGTAGGCAAGGTAAGGGTTTTGTGGCTTTTCTCGCGAAACAGGTGCAAGATTTTGAGAGAATCGTGCTTCAAAACCTTGCGTCTTCATCGGCCCGCGTCCTGTAGGGGCGAAGCATTCGGAT
>NZ_JADBUB010000157.1:0-5832 GCF_020245865.1 Microcystis sp. M169S2 | reverse complement strand
TTGAATACAGTGGAATGTACGATTAGGGAGGGAAGTTATCGTTTTTCTAAGATAACTCGACCGACCCAACTGCAACAAAAAGCGTTAGATTTATTGGGAGTTTCCCTAATTTGTAGCCAGTAACGGGGTGCCGGAAATTCTTTTAATCCCTTCTACAGCACAGCTTATGGCTTTTTGTCAACGGGGAAGTCCAGAAATACCAAACTTGAGTTTTAAGGAAGATAGTCAGAATCAAGGATTTCTGCAAAGGTAAAGGGTGATTCAATCGGGAATAAATCAGCAGAGAGTTGATACTTTCTGAGAGTATCTTCTCTGGCTGCTTGATAACAATCTATCCAGATTTCAGGAATCAATCTTCTCAGACTTGGACTCTCTTTTAATAAGCGTTGAACTTGTCTGCGTTGTTCAACAATTGTGCTGCGCCACCCTTGAGTATTTGCTTCCTTTTCAGTCAGCCAGTAAGTCAATTTAAGCAAATGTTCGGCAATGACGGTTAAGCGACTTTCTAGTTCTCGTTTTTCACTCCTTCCCATCGTTTCAATTTCTTCGATCAAATTTTCTAAGTCTAATTTTTCAAAACGATGTTCTTTGAGTAAATTAGCGGTTTCTTGTAACCATCGGTAGAAATCTTCTTGATAAAGACTTTTACCTGAGGAGACTAAAGACTTTTCGATGCTCATTTGATGATGACCTAGAAAAAAGAATTCTTAGATAATTTAGAAGCGAATCCCCGATCTCAAAAAGATTGGCAGAATATCGCAGGATGACTCCTGAAAACATCAGAGCTTTAAATTTAAGCTAAAATTAGGTAAAACATCTTCACCCGATAAATCAGTGGGATTTTCTAATATTTCTACCTCCTTTCCTTGACGATAAATTTCAACTTGCCGATTCTGCGGATCGATTAACCAGCCTAACCTTGCGCCATTTTCCCTATACTCAAGCAGTTTTTTTTGTAATTTGTCAAGACTATCGGATTCAGAGCGTAATTCCACCACAAAATCGGGACAGAGGGGAATAAATCCCTTTTTCTGCTTAGGGGTTAAAGATTCCCAGCGTTCTCGACTCATCCAAGATAGATCGGGAGAACGAATCGCCCCATTTGGTAGTATAAATCCAGTGGAAGAGTCAAACCCGACTCCTAAAGCTTCATTTTCTTCGCACCAGCGAAACAATTGTCCTGTTATACGAAAATTTCGTTGTCCTGATTCGCCACCTGTCGGGGGATTCACGATTAATTCTCCTTGGGCTGTACGTTCTAATTTTAAGTCACGGTTGACCGCAGCAAGGGCTTCAAACTGTTCAAGGGTGATAGAAAGAGCGATCGCCCTAGGAATTTCTAAGGAGAGGGTTTCGGGTGAGGTGGTGACTGCTAACATAGTCCTTTGATCAGGTGGAACTCATATATACTATTAAAGATTATTTGTCAAGTTTCTGCACAGAATTCTTTAGCTTGCGCTGAACAAATTCCCGATTTTTTGGGGAAACTTCCACCTCGATTGGGCGGTTTCACTAAATAACAGGTTACAATAGCCAATACTTAACTAAATTTACCTAAAAACCATCGATCGTGTTCTACGCTATTGATTTCGGAACCAGTAATACCGTCATTACTCGTTGGAATGGGGCGACAAATAGGGCCGAAACCGTGAAATTATCGGAGTTATCCCAACAAATAGCCGACAATCCCCCCCTAATTCCCAGTTTACTCTATATTAAATCAGCCAATCCCCTGCAAGTAATTGCCGGTCAAGCAGTGCGCGATCGGGGTTTAGATGTTGATCGAGATCCGCGTTTTTTTCGTCGCTTTAAACGAGGTATCGGCGCAAAAATTCAAGGATTTTTACCGGAATTAGAGGAAACTGTCCTCAGTTTCGAGGGAGTTGGTCAATGGTTTCTCGATAGCATCATCGACAACTTAAAAAACACCACCCCAGAAACCCCCCAATCTCTAGTTTTAACCGTTCCCGTCGATAGTTTTGAAAGTTACCGCAATTGGTTAAGCAATGTTTGTCAGGGATGGGAAATCGAACAAATTCGACTAATTGATGAACCCACGGCCGCCGCTTTGGGTTATGGAAGCACGGGTGATCAGGTGATTTTAGTGGTAGATTTTGGCGGTGGCACCCTCGATCTTTCTTTGGTACAATTAGATTTAGATAATCCTCAAAAAAATCAAGGTTTTATTCTCAAGTGGGGAGAAAAAATTTTAGGCAATAATTCCGCCCAAAAAACTAAACTAGCGAGGGTTTTAGCCAAGGCAGGGATAAATTTAGGGGGGTCAGATATCGATGATTGGATTGTCGATTATTTTGCCCAAAAGCAATCTTTAGGGAAAACTTCCTTGACTACTCGTCTAGCAGAAAGATTAAAAATTAAACTTTCTTCCCAATTAACCGCCGCGGAGGTATATTTTGATGAGGAAAATTTCGAGAGTTACGAGTTAAGCTTAGATCGAGAACAATTGAACGATATTCTCCAACAACAAAACTTTTTTAATCAATTAGATGATTTAATGACGGGAGTTTTGCAACAGGGAAGACGCAATGGAATTGAAGTTAGCGATATCGATGCGGTGTTATTAGTTGGGGGAACCGTACAAATTCCGGCGGTAAAAGATTGGGTGCGACAGTATTTTGATAGTAGTAAAATTAAAGAGGATCGACCCTTTGAAGCGATCGCTTTAGGAGCGTTACAATTAGCCCAAGGTTATCAAGTCAAAGATTTTCTCTATCATAGCTACGGCATTCGTTACTGGAATCGTCGCAAAAATGCCCACGCTTGGCATCCAATTATTAACTCTGGACAACCCTATCCTATGGAAAAACCCGTGGAATTAGTACTAGGTGCTTCCGTGGACAATCAGCCTAGCATTGAATTAATTATCGGCGAATTAGGCACAGAAAGTGGGGCAATGGAGGTCTATTTTGATGGTGATAAATTAATCACTCGTTCCCTCGGTAATGGAGAAACTAGCGTCCAACCTTTAAATGATCGCGAGGGGGCCCGATCGATCGCTAAACTCGATCCTTTAGGTTTTCGGGGTAAAGATCGCATTAAAGTGCAGTTCTGGATTGATGATCAGTGCTTTCTGAGGATTAATGTGGAAGATTTACTCAGTCAAGAATTGTTACTAAATAATCAAATCGTTACCAAATTAAGCTAGGGTTTGCGGCAAAAAGTTGCTCCTGGGTGTAGGGTGTGGGGTGTAGGGTGTGGGGTGTGGGGTGTGGGGTTTTACCGATTTTGAGGTAGTCAGTTACCTAATTTTCAGGGAAAAAGTCCAGGGATTTTACCCCCGATCACTCCAATGGTCAACACTTTTTGAGGGAAAAAAAGTCTAAAAGCCTTATCTAACAAGGTTTTTAGATTTATTCAGCAAACCCTACCTAATTTTTAGGAAAAAATTACCTGAATTTTACCCCCGCTTACTCCCATATCTGGTACTTTTTGATTTCCAAAAAGTCTAAATTTTAGATTTATTCAGCCTGCTCTAAGTTAGGCTTGGCTTCAGCCAAAAATCAAGTGCAGACTCATAGTAAGTTTGCACTGATATTATCGCAATATTCTGTTTTACTGGTGGCTTTATCGACTGTGATCGCGCACGGGGATCGGGATTAGTTCGGGTTCGGGTTCGGGTTCCGGGCCAAAAACACTCTCGATCAGTTTGCGCGCCCATTCTCTCAATTTTTCTATCACTTCATCTAAATAGTCCATTGACCAAATGGCTCCTTTGAGATACTAGCTATGAGTTTTCGTCGATTGATCCCCGCAACAGCCACGCAAAAGCTTGATTCTAGAGAATTTTAACTAATTTTTATCGTTTGGCTGTTCAATCTGACGAACGGGGGAATCTATATCTTGTACTTATATTAAGCTTAACATAACTTTTTAGTCTGAGTATATATTCTTGGCAACTCTTTTTTAAGATATTGTTAATAAATCCCTGCGTAGGCGATCGAGAGCGGTATAAGCACTAATCTGGCGAATGGTCAAGCGATCTCGATTTTCTCCGAAACGATGCTCAGATACGGTAACATTTCTCTGAGGATCGGCTAAACCGATATAAACTAGGCCCACGGGTTTTGTCTCACTGCCGCCTCCCGGTCCGGCAATACCCGTGATACTGATCCCCCAATCCGTAGCGAGGCGTTTTTGCACTCCTAAGGCCATCTGTTGGGCAACAATGGCACTGACAGCCCCGAAATTATTTAAATCCCGCTCATTTACGTCTAAGAGGGCAACTTTTACCCGATTATCGTAGGAAATAACCCCACCCCAAAAATAATCGGAACTGCCGGCGATTTGGGTGATAATTTCCCCTAATTCCCCTCCGGTACAGGATTCTGCCACACTCAAAGTTTGTTTTTGTCGCCGCAAAAGTTCCCCCACCACTGCGGGTAAAGTATCATCATCAGAGCCAAAATAATCTAATCCAGCAATTTCCTTAATTTCCGTCGCTACTGGTTCAATTACCTGTAAAGCAGCCTCTAAAGAAGGGGCTTTCGTCGCAATTCGTAAACGCACTTCGCCTAAACCAGCATAGGGAGCAACGGTGGGATTAGTCAGATTAAATAAATGGGCTACTTTTTCCGCTAAAGCTGACTCACCAATACCGCGAAATTTGAGAGAACGACTATAAATCCTCTCTTTGCCCCATCCTTGACTTTTTAGGTAAGGAATCGCCGTTTCTACCCACATTCTCTTCATTTCTGAGGGTACTCCGGGGAAAGTGAGAATAGTTACGTTAGTCTCTGGTTGCCAGATCATGCCGGGGGCGGTTCCCGTCGGATTTGGCAAAAAATCGGCTCCCACAGGTATTAAAGCCTGTTTACTGTTACTAAGAGGCATTTCTCGCCCTAAACTCGTAAATTTAGCCTCTATTTCTGCTAAAATCTCTTTATCTTCCCTGAGGGGCGTTTGGAAAAAATCGGCGATTGTTTCTGTGGTTAAATCGTCGGGAGTAGGTCCCAGTCCCCCGGTAAAAATTAAAATTGAGGAACGTTCTCGGGCAATAGCGATCGCTTTTTTCAGTCTTTCCACATTATCCCCCACCACCGTTTGATAATAATGGGGAATGCCTAATTTTGCTAATTCTAGGGCTAAATATTGGGCGTTAGTATTAACTATATCCCCTAATAATAATTCCGTTCCTACACAAATAATTTCAGCGGCCATAATTTTTGACAATTAGCTTAAGATTTTCAATTTTGATCATCAACTGATCTCCTGTCACCATCGTTCGATCGGGGTTTCGGTAACGATGGTCATGGAAGTTAACAATATCAGTGCGCTCCCACATTATACCAGTAAGCTATCAACAATCAGAGTCTTGTATATTAAATATCACTTTGTTGCTGAACAGCCCATATCTGATTTAGCAAACATAAAATCAGCGCATTATTCCCTTATATAACAATAATTGATCATAATCAAGCATAACAAAGTATTGCCGAGCATCACCTCTTCCTTCCTGCCATCACAAACCCCACCAAAATCATCTAAAATTAAAATGTCCACTAAATAATAAAATTCTATGACTCGCTGGTTTAATATTGCCGGTCCCTGTTCCAACGATATCCACTATATGCTCTCTCCCACAGTGCGATTACCAGATTTAGAGGAGCTAATTCAACAACGTAGTTACTTTGTCCTACACGCACCACGACAAACGGGGAAAACCACCGCAATGTTAGCCCTAGCAAAACAACTTACTGCTACAGGAAATTATGCCGCAGTCATGGTATCAGTGGAAGTAGGAAGTGCATTTAATCATGATCCTACTGCCGCAGAATTGGCAATTTTAGGGGCATGGTATAATACAATAAATAT
>NZ_JADBUB010000156.1:0-27047 GCF_020245865.1 Microcystis sp. M169S2 | reverse complement strand
CCTTAGTGCAAGTAACAACCGGTGCAATAGCTGGAACTTACCTCGTTATTAATGATAGCACGGCTGGCTTCCAATCCAGCAATGATTTATTAATAAATATCACCGGATTTACTGGCACTTTACCAGCTTTAGGGAACATTCCAGTGGGTAATTTCTTTGTTTAAGTGTCTAAGCTCTCCTTCTGTGATTCGGTTAGCATAATGATTAAAAATGAACCCAACAACCGCCAATTATGATGAACCCCGGAAAGAAGCATTAACCTAGAAAACGGGTTTCTTGAAGAAACCCGTTTTCTGGATAAGACAAACAACGTTAGTGGTGAATAAATAAGTCTGGATTTTGATTCATTACTTTTTAGGTTCTGGGGGTTGCTGTTTGGAAGCTGCCGCGATCGCTTGATTTAAACGAGTTAATTCCTCCTTAAACTTCGGTTCTTGGGGATAGTTTTTGACTAATTTTTCTAGGATATTTTTGGCTCCAGAAACGTCTTGAGTTTGTAATCTTGTTCCATAAAGAACTAGCATAACTTCTAGATTGTTGGGATATTTTTGATATAACTTTTCTAAAGGTTCTCTAGCTCCGATAAAATCTTTTAACTGTAGGCGAGCTTGGGCCAGTCCTTGCAAAGCAGTGGGATTATCTGGTTCACGTTCGAGAATTTTCTCGTAACCTTTGACCATTTCTTGTAATTTTTCGGGGGGAATAGTTGCCTCTTGCCCGGGTTGATTGCCTTGGTTAGAATTAGAATTATTATTTTTCAGTAAACCCAAAGTTGGCACCACCATTAAAGCCAGAAATACTAAACCAGAGGAAACAATTAAGACTCGTTTGAGCGTATCGTTATTTTTTTTTGGCATACTTTTTAACAATTAGAGATAAGCAATTTTGTAGGGTGCGTGTTTGCGGCGATAACCTTGGAATGAAAAACCAAAATTAGTAATCCGCACCCCACGCACCAGATAAGATTAATCAGTAGTAACTTGATGAAATTCCTGACCCCAAAGATTATAAGCCCAAATGCCCAAGCCAAAACTACCTAAGCAGAGGATGGTGATCATCAGGAAAACTTGCCACCTATTGTAACCCGCTTCCTGAAGTTCTAGACGGCCGAGGATAGTAGCAGCTAACAGGATTAACACTCGGCTAAATACCGCCCACTTGTGGAAGATAAAGACTACCGCCAAAGACCAGCCGAGAATTGATAATACAGCGCTAATATCGTTTTTAAACCAACTGCGGAAAAATAGCGGCATTAAGTCACTAAACAGAGTTAATCCGAGGGCAATTGAGAGGATAACCCCTACCGCTAGGATATAGATGATGATTTCTAGCCATTCGCTAGTGAGAGTCCAATTCATCTCATCACCGCGGGCAAGTAACCAATCACTCCATGATAAACGCTCATGGGCGATCGACCAGCCAAACACCCCATAGACCGATGGAATCAGAAAAGTAAGTAGTATAATACGCCAAAACATAATCAGTTATCAGTTATCAGTTATCAGTGAGTAGTATGTATTAAGTAAGCAGTATTAAATGGCAGTTTCCTACTGTCTTTTCACTGTTTACTGATCACTGATCACTGAAAAAAGTCAAGCCTGAACTCTGAAAGAGACGAAATTGCCCCTTTTCAGACTTCAGACCCGTGGAGTTGTCCCGATCGCTTAGGACATATACTGGATGATAAAGTCGAAGTAGGGGGCTGCTTCCACCGCATCCTCTTGAGTCAAAAGACCTAAAGCGGCCTCTTTGAGACAACGAATCGCTTCCACCATGCCGGGGACGGGAACATTAAGAGAGTTATACATCTCTTTGACCCCGATCAGACCTGTTTGTTCGATCGGTGCTTTATCTCCGGCTAATACCCCATAGGTAACTAGACGCAGATACCAACCATAATCGCGCAAGCATTGATTATATTGACGCTGACCGTAGGCATTACCTCCCGGAGCTCTATAATCGGGACGTTTCTTGAACAGTTGTTTTTGAGCCTGATCGACGATTTTTTTCTCATTTTCAGCGAGAGTCTCGGCAATGCGAATTCTCTGCTCACCGGTTTTTAAAAATTGCCCGATACCCTGTAGTTCACCACTACTAGGATAACGAAGTTCGTCGTCGGCTTTGAGGATGACTTGGCTAACTACGCTCATAATATCAAGGTAAATTCTGATAACATTCTGTAGTTTATCTCAGGTCGGGGTCTGGAAGTCGAGTCATCCCTGCTGGTTAGGCAATTCCTAAAAATTGTAATATTTCGTTATGAGTTTCCCCGACAGCCCGGTTACTGTATAGAATGAATGTATTAGTGGTCAGGAGCGAGGAGATGGCAATTGAGATGTCACCGCACACTGATTAACTTGAACCCGATAAGTGGTAATTAATATGGAATTTTTAGCACCCTTGCTGTTGGTAGCGGGCATTCTGGGATTAAATGGCTTTAAAATCGATCGAGAATACCAGCGTGGTGTTATCTTTCGCCTAGGTCGTTATCAAGACACCAAAGGCCCCGGACTGTACTGGATCATTCCCCTAGTTGACCAAAAAATGCAGCTGGATATTCGCACTAAAACCGTCGATATCGCCCCGCAAGAAACTGTCACCGCCGATAATGTCACAATTAAGGTTAATGCGGTTCTCTACTATCGTATTATCGACCCTAGCAAAGCGATTAATAAAGTCGAATCCTACCCCGCGGCCGTTTATCAAGCGGCCATGACCACTTTAAGAAATGTAGTCGGTCAAAATCATCTCGATGATGTCTTGCAAAAACGGGACAAAATTAATCACGCGGTCCAACAAATTGTCGATGAAATTAGCGAACCCTGGGGCATTGATATCGAACGGGTGGAGATAAAAGATGTGGAAATTCCCACTGGTATGCAGCGAGCTATGGCCAAGGAAGCGGAAGCATTGCGAGAAAAACGGGCCCGTTTGATTAAAGCTGCCGCAGAACAGGAAGCCTCCTTAAAATTAGCGGAAGCTTCCCGATTAATCATGGAAAATCCCGCCGCTTTGGAATTACGCCGCCTACAAATGTTAACGGAAATTGGAGCGGAAAATAACACCAGTACCGTGATTATGCTTCCCTCTGATATCTTAAATCTCGCTCAAAAATTAACCGAAAAACTATCACAAAATGGCTCAATTGTCAATAGCCAAAAAGGTTAATTTTCTCTGGTGTGTTAGGTTGGTTTAAGTAAGTGGTTATAATTAAATTGAAGATAGATTTTGTCTTTGATCCCCCCTGCCCCCCTTGATAAGGGGGGTGCCGATAGGCGGGGGGATCCCCCCTTAATCCCCCCTTAATAAGGGGGGTAGCTGACAATTTTTAACACCTATCTAACACACCTAAAATTGCTGATTAACGCATGGTGACAAATTCCTCGGCAGCACTGGGATGAATGCCGACAGTGGCATCAAAATCAGCTTTTGTCGCGCCCATTTTTACGGCAATGGCTACTCCTTGAATAATTTCGGCGGCGTGATCTCCCACCATGTGCGCTCCGAGGATTTTACCACTTTCCTGATGGACAACTAATTTCATCAAAGTTTTGTCCTCTCGGGCCGGTAAAACATTGTAACCGGGGCGGAATTTAGACCGATAAACTTTAATTACCGTGTCACCATATTGTTTTTTTGCTTGCAATTCTGTTAATCCCACCGTCGCCGCTTCAGGAGTAGAAAATACTGCCGAAGGAACGTTTTCATAACTCATTAACCGGGGTTTATTACCAAAGACTGTATCGGCAAAAGCTCGCCCCTGATTAATGGCGACGGGAGTTAAATTAATTTTATCAGTACAATCGCCCACGGCATAGATATTGTCTTCGCTGGTTTGGCTATACTCGTTGACAACAATTGCCCCGTTTTTTACCTCAACATTGACATTCTCTAAGCCCAATTTTTCCAGCTTAGGGATTCTTCCAGTAGCGGCTAATCCTAGGGCATCAACAAATAAGATTTCTGAGATTTCTTTACCCTGAATATGTACTTTTAAACCCTCGGCAGTTTTCTCGATCGAAGTGGGGAAAGTTTGGGGCATAATTTTAATTCCCTGACGGATCATTTCCGCTTGAATCTCATCGCGGATATCCTCATCAAACCCTCTTAAAATCTTGTCTTTACGGATTAACTGCACTACTTCTGTCCCTAATCCGTGCATAATACCGGCAAATTCTACCCCAATATATCCCGCCCCTAAAACTATAATTCTTTTTGGTTGTTCTGGCAGTTGAAACATGGCATCAGAAACTACTGTATGTTCGATCCCCGGTATATCAGGTTTAACGGGATGTCCCCCCACGGCAATTAAAATTTTATCGGCAGTAATTTTCTGATCTCCCACCTCGAGGGTATGGCTATCAAGAAACTTGGCATAACTAGGAAAAATCGTCACTTGAGAATTATCGAGCATCTTTTGATAAATGCCATTTAAACGGATAGTTTCCTGATTAAGCGCGCTAATTAATTTTTGCCAATTTAACTGACTCTCTACCGGACTCCAACCGTAACCTTCCGCATCCTTAAATAGTTGCGGAAAACGACTAGAATAAACCATTAATTTTTTGGGAATACAACCGCGATTAACACAGGTTCCTCCTAAACGATCGTATTCTGCCAATCCCACTTTTGCCCCGTATTCGGCAGCCCGTCTAGCGGTGGCAATACCCCCAGAACCACCACCAATCACGAATAGATCAAAATCATAACTCATAAAAATATCCTCGCAAATAAATAGAAATTTGACGGAATCAAAAAACTTTCAGGGCAAAAAGGAGAGCGAATATCTCGGATCAATCCCTAACCGAATCTATCGAGTAACTAGCACAATATAGTCACTAATGCTGCTAAATTAGAGCCAATTTGACTACTGCCAAGATTTAATTCTATGCTAACACGCCGATCGAAATTATCTTTTCTCTTGGGGACTTGTTCCCTATTTCTCTGGGTAAACCATCCCCTCACCCTCGCAAACCCCATCAGTCAAGACAATTCCCCCCCTTCCCAGTTTATCTGTCCAGCAGACTTAGCCACCAGGATTGATCGCATTTTGGCCCGACCCGATTATCAAGGCGCTTATTGGGGAATTTTAGTAAAATCCCTCAATTCTCAGGAAAATCTTTATAGTCTCCACGAAAATAACTTTTTTACTCCCGCTTCTACTGCGAAATTATTAACCACTGCCGCCGCTTTCAGCAAATTTAACCGCGATTATCGTCTGAAAACCCCCATTTTAGCCCAAGGCAACCCCCCCGATTTAGAAACTTTAACCTTAGTCGGGAGGGGAGATGCCACCATAACCACAGAAAAGTTAGAAAAATTAGCAGAAAAGTTAAAAGCAGGGGGAATTAACTCAATTTCTCGCTTAATTGTCGTTGCTAGTCCTTTTGTCGTCTCCGATAGTCAAAAAACTTGGGAATGGGAAGATGTCTTTTTTGACTATGCTGTACCCGCTTCTAGCTTGGTTTTAAACGAAAATTCCGTCACTTTAAAGCTTTTACCGCGACAATTGGGGCAAAGCTTAGATTTACAATGGTCTGATCCCATTGCCGCTAAACAATGGCTAATTGAGAATCAAACCAGCACGGCAGCGCCAGGAAGCCCGAATACTCTGGCAATTAGGGGCAATTTAGCCAATAATCGCCTGATTATCACTGGTTCTCTGGCTATTGATAGTCAAGATGATTTTAATTTAGCTATTCCCCAACCCTCGGAATATTTCCTCGATCGCTGGCGTAATATCCTTGAAAAAGCGGGAATTACCGTTAAAACCGCCGAAATTAGCTCAGAAATTCTCGGTTATGAGATCACCAATTTAGAATCAGAACCCCTAGCATATTTGGTGGAAAAAGTCAATAAAAATAGCGATAATTTACTAGCCGAAACCCTACTACAAATGCTCGGCGGTGTCTCGGGATTGCAAGAAACTTTAACAAAACTGGGAATTGACAGCGATAGTTATAAAATCGGCGACGGTTCGGGTCTATCACGACAAAACCTGATTAAACCTAAGACTTTAGGGCAAATTTTACAACTAATGGCAGAAAAACCTGATTATCGCCGTTCTTTAGCTATTGGCGGCATTGATGGCACTTTAACCAATAGATTTCGCCAGACTCCCCTAGAAGGACGATTACAGGCAAAAACTGGGACATTAACCGGAGTTGTCGCCCTCGCGGGTTATCTAGCAACCGCCGACAATCAACCCCTAATCTTTAGCATAACCGTCAATAACAGCGATAAACCCGCCAATACTCTCAGAAACGGCATCGATGAGGTGATTTTGCTCCTAGGACAGTTAAAACGCTGTTAATCTTTAGGAGACAGGAGATAGGGATTTGGGGATTTGGGGAGATAGGGAAATTTCAGCTAAATTCCCCACTACCCCAACACCCCAACACCCCAACACCCCAACACCCCAACACCCCAACTAATTCGATCGATCGAGTCAATTAATCACAGAAGACTGTATACTTTTGTAAAAATTGCTTCTAGCTGACCTGTAGATTAATCGAGGGAGTTATTGATATATGTATATAGTTCAGGTTGCCTCCGAGTGCGCCCCAGTGATTAAAGCTGGGGGATTGGGGGATGTGGTCTATGGATTGAGTCGAGAATTAGAAATTCGCGGTCATTGCGTGGAGCTAATCCTACCCATGTATGATTGTATGCGCTACGACCAAATTTGGGGCTTACACGAGGCTTATCGGGACTTGTGGGTGCCTTGGTACGGTGGGGCAATTCACTGTAACGTTTTTTGTGGTTGGGTACACGGGCGCTTGTGTTTCTTTATTCAACCCAATTCGGGGGATAATTTCTTTAATCGCGGCACTTACTACGGCTGTAAAGACGATAATATGCGTTTTGCCTTCTTCTCTAAAGCCGCTTTAGAATTTTTGCTCAGAAGTAATAAACGTCCCGATATAATTCATTGTCACGACTGGCAAACCGGTTTAATTCCGCCCTTACTTTTTGAAATTTATAAATATCATGGTATGGGCAATCAGCGCGTTCTTTACACCATCCATAACTTTAAGCACCAAGGATTTGGAGGTGCAGAAATTCTCTGGGCAACAGGATTAAATAACGATCCTTACTACTTCAGCTATGCCCGACTACGCGATAACTTCAATCCTTTTGTGATTAATTTTATGAAAGGTGGCATCGTTTTTGCCAACTATTTCAATACCGTCTCACCCCACCATGCTTGGGAAGCACACCACACCGATGTTAGTTACGGTTTAGGTCATACAATTCACCAGCATCAACACAAATTTACTGGCATTCTCAACGGTTTAGATTACAATATCTGGAACCCGGAAGTAGATAAATTTATTCCTGCACCCTACGGTATTGATACCTTCTCCGAGAAGGCAGGCAATAAGAAGGCACTGCGAGAAAGACTCTGGTTAAGAGATGAACCAGAAAAACCCTTAATTTGTTATGTCGGTCGTTTAGATGACCAAAAAGGCGTACATTTAGTTCACCATGCCATGTATTATGCCTTAGCTCGCGGGGCGCAATTTGTCCTCTTAGGTTCCGCCACCGAATCGTTAATTAATAACTGGTTCTGGCATGAGAAAAATCACCTAAATAATAACCCTGATGTTCATATTGAATTGGGCTTTAATGAGGAATTATCTCACCTCATTTATGCGGGGGCTGATATGATTGTGGTTCCCAGTAATTTTGAACCCTGCGGACTGACACAAGTAATCAGCTTAAAATACGGAACCGTTCCCATCGTCCGGGGAGTTGGTGGTTTAGTTAATACGGTTTTTGATCGCGATTATGATACCTATCACAAACCCGAAGAACGCAATGGTTTTGTCTTTTTTGATCCCGATAATAATGCCCTCGAATCAGCCATGTCCCGAGCATTAGAATTGTGGTACACTCAACCAGAAGAATTCCAAAAATTAGCGATTCAAGGCATGGAATGCGATTACTCTTGGAATGGCCCAGGCGAAGAATACGTTGCCCTCTATGAAATGATTCGCCACAAATAAGCTGTCTTGTCTCTAGCAATTCCCTGGCAATTGTCAACAGAAATTCGAGGAATAGATTTGTTGAAATTACTGGGGAATTGCTTTAGTTTTGACCGATTCCTGACTCTTAACCCCATCAACAAACTTTTTCATCAAACCCTACTTAGTAGAGCAGAAATGTTAACTTTGCTTGGTATTCTTGGGTGAGGGGATGACTAACCCCCAAAATCTGAAATATAGCTAACATGGCTTTTCTTGCCCCATCCTGACGATATTTTCTACTTTCTTCCACCAGACTGATCAGTTTATCTAAAGCAGCGGCATAATCTTCTTTTAAAGCGAAATTAATCCCAGTAAAAAATATCAGATCGAGGGGATTATTTTCTGGTTTTAATTGTTGAAATTCTAGGAGAGTTTTCCAACCTTTTATAACAGGATTTTCCTCTTTAATAGCACTAATTAATCGATAGGCATCTGACCATTTTTCTAGACGCATGAGAAATTTGACCGCCATAATAATTAATCGCGGTTCGTTGGGATATTTAGGGAAAAGACGATCAAATAATTGTTTAGCTGCGGGCAAATTATCGAGGGCAATCGCTTCTTGTATTTCTGCTAATCCTGTTTCTAATTCCGATTGTAAATCGAGACGGGAAAATAAGTCTCTAATTTGTTCTTCTGGCAAAGCACCGACAAAACAGGGTAACACTTCTCCCTTGCTGACAATTCGCACATCGGGAACTCCTTCCACATCGTATTGTTCGGCTAATTCGGGATTTTTATCTATATCTATTTTGGCTAGGATAAAATTATATTCACTTGCCAGTTTTTCCAGCATCGGTTTTACCAATTTACAGGGTCCACACCAGACAGCATAAAAGTCTAAAATAACTGTATTTAGATAAGATTTCTCGATCACTTCACTGTCAAAATTTGTCCCATCTACCTCGATAGAATATCCCATCTATTTCTCCTCTAATAACTTATTTTTCAGCTAGTTTTGTCTCACTTACCTCTTTTACCCAAAGGGCTAATCCTCCCCCTCGTCCCCGGGCTGCTATCATTGTTTCTGTGATCAGAAAATAGGCAAAAAATGCCTGTTTTTTGATGCTTTCCTGATAAAAATTCGCTTCGCTTACCTGGCCATTTCTAATAAAACCAGAATAGAGAGAGCGATTAAATAGGGTTAGGTTGAGCCGGGTAAAATCAAAGGCAAGAAGACGGGTTTTAGGAAAAAACTTAACCGGACCGCTTACAGATAGTTTTACTGCCCCTAAAAATATCTGATTGCTGACGGTTCCAGAGACAAATTCTCCCAGTTCTAAGCTCTCATTTCTTTGGTAAGAGATGGTAATTTTTAACCAGGATGGGAGATAGCGCCCCTTACCCAAAACAATTCCCGCTCTCTTTTTCGCTTTTTGAGTTCCTGTGATAAAGTATAATCGCCAAGTACCGACTAAAGCCTCAAAAGTCAGATTTTCTTTAGTTTTTTTAGTGTTTTTTTCTTTGGTTAAGAGAAATTCTAGCAATTGAGAGACAGGGGGGCGATTATTGTCCTCAAGTATTAGGGGTGAGTCGAGATTTATAACCATGATTTGAGACAGTGCCAAGATATTTTAGCTGAAGCTACCGAACTCGAAAAAGCGAGCGATAAACCGGTTGACCCTTATTATAAGTGGACTTTTCCCTTTCCGTCGGTACGGGGAAAATATTTTCCTCTAACCAGGGGGTTTCATGTTGCCGAACAAAATGGGGATGTGCTTGAAATCTCTCCGTCATTTCCAGGGCGATCGATTCCACATCCGACTGTAAAAAAACCCAGCCTCCAGCTACCATATACTTAGCCAAAGCTATGACTAATTCCGGCTGCACGACTCGACGCTTACTGTGACGCTGTTTAAACCAAGGATCGGGAAATTGAATCGACACCCAAAATAACTTATCTGCGGGCAAAGATTGCAGTAAAATTTCTGGGGTAACATTCATATTGCCAAAAACAAAAGCGAGATTTCTTAATCCTAACCTTTCCCGTTCCTGATTCGCTTCAATTACCAAAGGTTGACGAATTTCAATCCCCAAAAAATTAATTTCTGGATATACTTGGGCCATTTGTAACAAAAATTTACCCCGCGCACAACCAATGTCAAGATGGAGAAGTTGCGTCATATCCTGATAAACTTGATCCCAATCGGGGGGATTGATCGGATGGCGATATTTATGACTTAAGGGATTGACGTGCTGACGAACGCGAACTTTAGCCAAAGATATTTTCTCCTCATTTCTCCTCAATCAATCTAGTTTACCGATATTTAGCCCAATTGCATGCGATGAATTTCCGTTTCGCCATTCTCAGCGATCCTCATATCGCTTTACCCACCACCATTTTGAACCATTCTAATCGCTTTCATCTGGTGGAAGTGAGTATTCCCGCTTTAAAAATTGTTTTAGACCATCTCATCACCCTTAACCTCGATTTTCTGCTGATTGCTGGCGATTTAACCCAAGATGGTGAACCAGAAAATCATCGTTGGTTAGCCGATTGTTTAGCCACTTTACCCTTTCCTGTCTATGTGGTGCCGGGTAATCATGATGTTTTGAGTTTAACCGCAACAGAAAACCAGATCGGTTTAGCAGATTTTCCCTTTTATTATCAACAATTTGGTTACAGCCATCCCGAACAAATATACTACCAAAAAGAAATTTTACCCGGAGTGCAATTAATCGGTCTTAATTCTAATCAATTTGATGAGCAAGGTAAACAAATTGGCAGTTTAGATGCAGAACAATTGCATTGGTTAAAACAGACTTTACCCTCGCTAAAAAACGATCTAGTGATGGTGATGATCCATCATAACGTTATCGAGCATTTACCCGGACAAAGCAATCATGAATTAGGTAAACGCTATATGTTGGCTAATGCGGTAGAATTGCTCGATATACTACAGGAAAACGGCGTAAAATTGTTGATTACCGGCCATCTCCACGTGCAGGATCTGGCTTTTGCTAGAGGTATCTATGAAATTACCACCGGTTCCCTCGTCAGTTATCCCCATCCCTACCGGGTGCTAGAATATTGCGAAAACACGGTTGAATTAGCCATAGAATCCTTTCATCTGCAAAATATACCCGGATGGGAGAATTTACCCGCTATTTCTCGGCAATGGTTAGGCGATCGCTCTTATCCTTTTATGATGCGTTTATTAACCTGCCATCCCCTCAATCTTCCCGTGAGTCTAGCGGAGGAATTAGCCCCAAAATTACGCAATTTTTGGGCAGATGTGGCCCAAGGTGACACAATCTTCGATTTTAGCGATTTTCCGCCCCTAGCACGCCGTTATTTCTACGCTTTCAGTGCCGTCGATCCCCTAGGTAATCCTCATTTTATCGACAATCAAGCTGTAATTAGTTTCAAGCATCAGTTTAGTTATCAGCGCTCAAACTTGCTGGTAGAGTTCAGAGAATAGCTGCAATAAATAATTAACTATAGCTTATAGTTATGGTACGCGGCCGCTATCTTGGCAGAAAATATCAAAAAAAATCAATGGAAGCACTTAAAAAGGAATTAAAAAAAATCGGTTCTCTTACCCTCTTTTTTTTCTTGGCTTTCGGTTATATTCTTCTGATCATGAAATTATTTCTGGAAGAGTATTCGATTACCACCTACGTTTTGGGTAAAGCGATCGTAGGAGCGATCCTTGCCGCAAAAACCGTGGCCATTCTCGACGCAGCCATGAAGCTAGAATGGTTAGAAAATCGTCCCCGTTACGTTAGTGTTCTGTATCGAACCTTTGTTTATACCCTAGCAGCACTGATTCTCGGCTCGATCGAAGGTTTTCTGGAAGCTTATCGGGTAACGCGGGTAATTTCGGAGGCAATGGCCAAATTTTGGCAAAGGGAAAGTTTCTCTCAAATCCTTGCGGTTACTCTCTGTCTCGCAGTGGTTTTTTGTCTCCACAATCTCTGGCACGAAATTGATCGCTATTGGGGTAAAGGCAAATTGAGAAAATTTTTTCTCGATCGCTCCTAAAGTACAGCAGTTATCTTAATGGTGAGATAGGAAGTTTTCCTTTTGGGATTTTTCCCACTTGCCACACCCCTAAGGGAAAATTTTTGATTTTTGCAGGGGATCTGATATTAACCAATTTTCCGCGATCGCCCTATCTACCTGCTGTCCGCCCTATCTTTCGCGGGCAACCCCTGCTAGGATAAAATACGGGTGAAAAATTGCTAATCCAAGGAGTACAGACGTGATTGAACCTTTAGTGCTAGGGATTGTCCTAGGCTTAATTCCCATTACCCTAGCGGGTTTGTTCGTTGCCGCCTATTTACAGTACAAACGGGGCAATCAATTCGGCTTAGACTAAATCTATCATGCCAATCCCCCGAATTGAGAAAATCTCCCGTCTGGCTAGGCACTGGACGGGAGATTTTCAACAGGACAGATTTGCCGCTTAACAGATTGGGAGCATCTCATTTATGCAAGTGAGTAATTATACTTATCCCTAGAACTTTTTTCTAGCAAGGCTTTCAAAATAGCTTGACATAAAAACCTGATTTAGGGGCTACAAAGGTGAGATGCTCCCAACAGATTGTGGCTGCCGGCGTTGCCATCCCCGCAAAACTTATCTGTCTTATTGGGAGAGCGATCGCCTAAAACCAAGAGCTACACGGCTGTTAAACTAGGAAAACGAATAACGGTTTCCGTATATTCGGGAACCCATCCGGCGGTAGTGGTGAAGTAACGCACTGCTTTAACTCGTTTACTGGCAGTGAGGTGAAACCAGTGTTGGCTATGGGCGGGAACATTGATGTATTCTTGAGGTTGAATAGTTAATTCTCCCTGAGAACCATCGGGAAAGACGAAGCCAAAAACCCCCTCTCCATCAATGATATAACGCACCTCATCGTCAGCGTGGGTGTGACAGCGCTCGAATTTGGCCAGTAAAGTGTCGAGATTGGCAATTTCAGGGTGTAAAACGATTAAATCTCTAGCTTGATAACCCGCTTCTTGCTTTAGTTGCTCAAAATAACCGTCTAAGCTGGTTAAAACTATTTCTTTTTCTTCGTCAGTCAGAGAAGCTTGTTTAAGTAGCTGACGGGCGGTCTCGTTTTTGATCGGCCAATAGTTTAAAGTAACATTTAATTTAGCCAATTCCAGACTAATATCGGCTAACTGGGTATAGGTTGTCCCATTCTCTAAGCGTAGTATCGCCATTGGTTGTCATCCTCAAGATTACTTTTTCCATTTTAAAGTTTTCCAGAGGCAAGACGCTCGATTTTTTGCCCCTCGATCCCTTGCCAGTTCCTAGGATTTTCTGCTCAAAAATGCTATTATGGTCTATATCTGGGGAATTAGCTCAGTTGGTAGAGCGCTGCGATCGCACCGCAGAGGTCAGGGATTCGAGTTCCCTATTCTCCATTTTCCAGAGATATTAACCAGAAAGCAACTAGAAAATACCTTTTAATTCCTTTTCATGGGTGTGAATCCAATCAAAAATATCTTGGATTAATTTTCTACCGTCTCGCTGGGGTTGCCATCCAGTTATAGAACTGATTTTGCGGGAATCAGTGATAAAAATTGGCATATCTCCAGTGCGATTTTCGGGAACTGCCTCAATCATTATACTATTGCCCGTGATTTCTTGACATAGTTTTGTAGTTTCATAAAGGGACAAGGAAAAATCTTGCCCACCCCCCACATTAAAAGTCTGCCCTTTGAATTGTTCTAAATTAGCAATCTGAATATCGATTAAATCGAGTAAATCAGCTACATGAAGAAAATCTCTAACCTGTTTCCCTGTACCCCCATAACCGATATATTTTAAGGACTTCTGAAAGTAATGATTAGCTACCCAAAGGGCAAAAACTCCCTGATCAACTTTTCCCATCTGCCAAGGACCGGTTAAAACTCCACAGCGATTAATTAAAGTTCTTAATCCGTAGGCATCCCCATATTCATTAATAATCAATTCCGATGCTAACTTAGTGGAACCGTAGAGAGAACGGGGCATATCTAAGGGAAATTGTTCACTGATACCAAAAGCAGAAACCCCGGGTAAATTTTGCTGTTCAGATAACTGAAAACGAGTATCTGTTTCTGTATAGTTTAATTGATTAAGATAGGCAATGGGATAAACTCTGCTGGTGGAGAGAAAAATAAAATCTGCTTGGGTTTGTCTAGCTAATTCTAAACAGTTAATCGTTCCAATTAAGTTTGTTTGCAAAACGTAGCCAGGGGAAGTATAACCAGCTAAAACGGAAGGTTCTGCTGAACATTCTAGGATTAAATCCACTGGCAAAGCGGCTGCTTCTAAGTCTTCCGCATTTCTGACATCTCCATGAACAAATTCAATTCCCGCTTGTTTGAGACGGGGAATATTTAACTCAGAACCGCGACGTTTTAAGTTATCTAAGGCGATAATTTTCCAGTCGGGATAGAGTTGGGCTAATCCTAAACCTAAAGAACTGCCCACAAAACCCGCACCACCAGTAATTAACACTTGCCTAGTCATCAAAAATACTCCACTAGATGATAATTATCAAACAACTTGATTTTTTTTCCGTTTGCGCTTATAGTCGCCTCTAGAAAGGTGTTTTTCTAACCAGATAGAGAGAACTATAAATAAATAACGACTACCCATTTCCTTGAGTTTTAACTTGGAAATCCCCGTGGTACGATTGCGCCAAGTGATTGGAATTGTCGTGTAGGAATATCCTCGCACTATCGCTTTTAAGGGCATCTCTACTGTTAAGTTAAAATGGTGAGATAGTAGAGGTGAGATTCCTTCGATAACATCCTTACGATAGATTTTAAAGGCGTTAGTGGTATCATTAAATTTTAGCCCAAATAAAACTTGAATGAAGAGATTAGCAAAACGATTAACGATTAACTTGTGTATGGGATAATCAATAACTTTTCCTCCTTTAATAAAACGGGAACCAAAAACGCAATCGTACCCTTCTTGGAGTTGATAATAATAGTCCACTATATTATCGGGAGAGTCAGAATTATCTGCCATTACTACTGCCACTGCATCACCGCTAAAATTTTCTAATCCACAGCGTACCGCAAAACCAAAACCATTGGGATAATAGTTATTGATGTAGCGAATCCGGGGATTTTCTTGGTTGATTTTTTTCAGAACTGCTTCGGTTTTATCTTTGCTATTGTCATTAACCACTAGGATTTCATAATCAATTTTATCCCGTTCTAAACGTTCAGATATTAAGTGAGCAGTGCTTTCGATGCAATCTTCTTCGTTGTAAGCAGGAATAACTATTGATAAGGTTTTTACTGCATAGTTATCCCTTGATTGACGTGGGTGAGAGTAACCGTCCATCTCGAAAGCTGGTGCTAATCCTTCGGGATAGTACATTTCTGTCTCATTAGTCTTATTCTTGGGTTTAAAAATTAGGCTATCACTGGCGACATAATTAATACTAGCACCCACTAAAACCCCAATCATTGTGTTAACCCCGGGGCTAATTCCTAACCAGTTCAAGAAGGGAAATATCAAGAAAACTCGCAGTAAAACTGCTAAACCTGCCGAGAGATGATAGAGAGGAAGTTGTATAAAAATCACATCTCTGATTGTCCAATCTCCCCCAGTCCACACCCAGATTCTATAGATAAAGAAACTAGCAATTAAAGATATTTCTATCGAAATAACATTAGCAACATTTTTCAGAAATGGGGTATTGAATCCCAAGTCATCAATGAACCAATAAATTAAGAATAAGTTGATTAGAAATGCCACTCCCCCAGCAATGAGAAATCGGAAAACTTTATTGTTGTAGATTTTAGTTAACATAGGGAACTCAACTCAATATAAATGACAGATAATTATCTCTTATTTACTGTGTCTTGTTGTGTATACATCACAACGTTTATTAGAAAAAATTGGCTTATCCTTAAGATTGTATAAACTATTTAAATCTTTCTTTTGCTCTCGTTCATATCTTGTTTCATTACAAAAAATTATTCCCTCAATTTTATAGTTAGCTTTTGATAATTGATCGAGAGCATTTTCCTCTCTTTGATTATTTGATTGTCCATTAAACATTAAGGCTCGGCGTTGGCTATAGTAAGGAATTAATGGATTCCAGTCACTACCATAAATTAAAATAACTCCATTGGTAGAAGTCCTATTTTTAACTCGTTCAGCAATTTCTAAGTAATTAATTTCTAACTCATTTCTGTGGTTTATTTGAGGATACCAATAATCTCTGTATAAGTGAAATTGAGATAACAAGACTAAAGTTAATGTTAACCAACCTATATAGTGAAGAATTCGCCGATTTTTTTCTATCAATCCCACTAATGCAAATCCAGCAGCCACAAGCAAAAATAAAGCATTAGCATAGGGATAATAATTATGAACAAAATGGAGATTAGTGAAAATTGCTACTGTAACTATAAACAGTGATATAGAAGCTAAAATAAATAACTTTCTTCTAGTAAAAAAGGGTAAAATTAACAGGACAATTAAGCTAACTATTGTTCCTCCAAAAACATCGTTTAGAGTCATATTTAGATAATTACTCCACCCAGACCAAGATAATTTTTGAGCGATAGTTCCAAAGTTCCAATCTCTCAAAGCTTTCGAGGTGATAAAATCTGCTGCCATGGGATTGAGTAGCTTTTGGGCATCGGCAAAGTTAACCCAAATTTTGGCTAGAAGGAAGGGTATGACGATAAATAAAACGACCGGTATCAATAAATCTCTCGCTAAGTTACGAGATGACTCCTTCTTAAACCAATTAGCACCTATCCAGACAGAAGCTAAAATTAAAAATCCAGCCATAGTCGTTACTTTAGTCAGACTGGCAGCGACTCCACAAAGACAGGCTAATAAGGCAATAATTGGCGATTTATAGCGAAAATAAACAGCAATACAGGCAAGGTAAGCTAAAGAGAAAAATAGGGCAGTTGATTCAATCATGAATGTTCGCGCCCAAAACAGATAAAGGGGACTGGCTAAAAATAAACTCAAAAACAGCCAACGGAAAGCTCTTGCTACTTGTAAATAAGATAGGATTACATATATAGGAATCAAACTTAAATAAAAGAAAAAAGCACTCACAAATCTACCAGTTTGGTCAATGGGAGTCTGAAAAAGCTTGACCAAAATTGCCACTATTCCTTGATAAAGCGGAAATTCCATCGGAATTGACCAAGGTGGTCCTAAAACAGGGGTTTCATAGGCTAACCAAGGACTGCCTTTGAGTAAATAAAAGACCGAGATGGCCGTTTGAGTTTGACGAAAAGCGTGGACATCTATCAAAGGATTATTCCAGCCCCTGCTAATCGCCCACAAACTATGGATTAAGCAAACTGCAAAAATTAACAATAATATTTTCTCAGTCCATGATTTAGAAGCAAGCATATTTGACTATCTCCAGTTTTTTAAACCCATAAGACGCACAGACCCAGATAGTTTTGACATAGTAATTCAATGCTCTACTATAACCAACGGCTAACGTTTTGACTAAAAATCTCTTTGAGAATATCCGTTACTGTGTAGGTTAACTGCCAATCAGGATAATGATTTTTAAACTTACTCACATCAGAAATCCACCAGATATGATCACCAATGCGATTAGTCTCCACATACTGCCAGTTTAACTTTTTCTCCGCAATCGCTTCACATTCTTGAATAGCTTCTAACATGGAACAATTACTAAAGCGACTACCACCGATATTATAAACTTCTGCTACTCGCGGGGTCTGATAAAAATGATAGAAAGCATTGACGAGATCGTAACTATGAATATTATCGCGTACCTGCTTACCCTTATACCCATAAATACTGTATTCTTTGCCAATCATCGTACATTTCATTAAGTAGGATAAAAACCCGTGTAATTGCGTTCCTGAATGACTTGGGCCGGTTAAACAACCACCACGAAAAGAGGCAGTTTTCATCTCAAAATAACGACCGTATTCCTGTACTAATACATCCGCCGCCACTTTCGAGGCACCAAACAAAGAATGTTTACAAGCATCAATACTCATCAACTCGTCAATACCTTGAGCAAAATAAGGATGATTTTCCGAGATTTCCCAACGTAATTCTTTTTCTACTAAAGGCAATTCATTCGGTCTATCCCCGTAAACTTTATTGGTGGAACAGAAAATAAATACTGCTTGGGGACACTGTTGACGAGTATTTTCTAATAATACTAAAGTTCCGTTAGCATTGACACTAAAATCCATATAGGGATCCTTAGCTGCCCAATCGTGGGAAGGTTGTGCCGCCGTGTGGATAATTAAGGATATATCATGACTATAGGTTTTAAATATAGCTGTAATAGCTTCATGATCGCGAATATCTACAGCATGGTGAATGTATTTATCCCCGTAATCTTGGGATAATTTGGCTCGATTCCACTCCGTTGAAGCGTCTTCGCCAAAAAATACCTGACGCATATTATTGTCGATACCGACGACAGTATAACCCCGATCACAAAAAAATCTGACTGATTCAGAACCGATTAAACCAGCAGAACCAGTTACTAGAATGATCGCCATAACTATATCCTGAATTTTTTGCCTAGTTGTTCAGAAATTTCCCAAGTTGAGAAAGCTTTCCCTGACTTTACTAGATAGGTTCGCCTTTGTCAATTAAACAGGAGGATATTCCCTTAACTGCGGCAATTCCCTCAAAAATGATCATCTTATCCACTAGGAGCGATTTAATGGCGTTTTCTTGCCAGTAATCCCTAATTAAGTCCCCATCTCCCCCTGTTAAAATTATCCTGCTCTCTGGATATAAATTTAACCATTCCTGAGTGAATTTTTCTATTCCCGCCAAAATTGTATAAATTATCCCACTTCTTATCCCTTCTGCTGTTTCTTTTGCCCAGATCTGGGGTAATCTTTCCGGTAAGGACACCTCTGGTAAGGCTGCCGTCCGTTCCCTTAAACTGGCTAATTGCACCTTTAACCCGGGTAAAATTGCCCCCCCCACTAGCTTTTTATCCCCATCCACTCCCGTAAAAGTTAAGGCTGTTCCCGCATCGATGACTAAACAGGGAAATCCGTATTTTTTTCCCGCACCTAAGACAGCTAAAGCTCGATCAATGCCGAATGTTGGATATAAATCCAGTAAAGGAATATCTTTTAAAGTAATTATCCGTAAATTGCCATAATTTGCCCATAATTCTCTTTGGCTAGGAACCACCGAGGCGACAATCAATGCACAGTTACATTTATTTGTCAAGAGTTTAGAGAAAATTTGTTGCAAAAATTCATTACTTAGGGGTTCGTTCAGGTGAGGAGTATCGAGACAAGCTAACAGGGTTTGACCGCGAAAATAGCCCCAATGTAAGCGAGAATTGCCGATCATCAACCCTATCCAGTCAGTATCTTGCTCAGTCATTTAGTTAGTGGGAATTATGAATTGGGGTGTGGGGTGTGGGGTGTGGGGAAGTGGGGAAGTGGGGAAGTGGGAAAATTGAACTAAAACCCCAAAACCCCAACATCCCAACACCTAAAACCTGTCTCCTGTCTCGGAGTCTCCCGATGGCTTCAAGATAGTTGATATTTGGGGGAATTATCTAGAAATCATGACAAAAGTTTTTTAATGGTTGAGCAGGCAAGAGATAATATAACCTATGTATAGAATTTAACAAAAAATCTGGTTAACGGACATTGATTAAGTCGATAGCGCAGTGTCAAACAAGTTCTTTTCCCGCTCAGGTATGGCAATTAGATCAAGGCTTAACCGTAATTCATCAGTATTTACCCGTGACTCCTGTGGTGGTAGTAGATGTGTGGGTGAAAGCAGGTGCGATCGCTGAACCCGACCCATGGTTAGGTATGGCCCATTTTCTCGAACACATGATCTTTAAGGGGACGAAAAAACTTCCCCCCGGACTCTTTGACTATTTAATCGAAAATTGTGGCGGAATGACCAACGCGGCCACCAGTCACGATTACGCGCACTTCTATCTCACCACCAGTGCGGATCAAATTGAACATACCCTACCCCATCTGGCCGAAATTCTCCTCCATGCTGAGATTGACGATGAAGAATTCTATCGGGAAAAAGATGTAGTTTTAGAAGAATTACGGGCCTGTTATGATGATCCCGATTGGATTGCCTACCAAACCCTCTGCGGAAGTATCTATCAAAACCATCCCTACGGACGCTCTATTTTAGGCGATCAACCCCGTTTAGAGCAATTAACCCCCAATCAAATGCGCTGTTTCCATCGCACCTATTATCAACCAGAAAATATGTGTGTGGCGATTATCGGGGGAATTGAACCCCAAGCAGCTTTAGAAATTATCCGGCAATCTTTTCGGGAATTTCCCGTCCCCTCGGAATCCCCCCCCCATCTAGTGGCTGCCGAACCCCCCCTGATCGAAATTCGTCGCTCCCAAGTATATTTACCCCACCTAGAACATTCTCGTCTCTTGATGGGATGGACTGGACCAGGATGCGATCGCCTAGAAGATGCCTTTGGATTAGACTTGATTTCGGTAATTCTTGCCGGGGGACGCTGTTCGCGGTTAGTGCGACAGCTGCGGGAAGAAGCGCAAATCGTCCTCGATATTAACAGTAATTTTTCCCTGCAACGAGATTCCAGTCTCTTTACCATCGGCGCTTGGCTATCTAGCTCACAAATCGAGACAATTGAAGGCATTATCTGTGAACATCTTCAATCTCTGCACGATGATCCCGTCACCCCCGCAGAATTACACCGCACTCAACAGTTATTAGCTAACGATTATATTTTCTCCACAGAAACCCCGGGCCAATTAGCGGGACTCTATGGATATTATCAAACCCTGAGAGCTGCCGACCTAGCCACGATCTATCCCCAAGTTATCCAAAGTTTGCAACCGTCAGATCTCCAGCGTCTGGCTCGTCAGTATCTCTCCCCGGAGCGATATGCTATTACAATAATGCAACCCTGTGAATAAACGATGTCCGCTTCCCCCATTCACCGCTTAACCTTAGAAAATGGCATCACCCTTTTAGTGGTGGAAAATACGGCCGTGGAGTTAGTTGCGGGGAGGATTTTTCTCAAAAATGCGGGTACTCGGTGGGAAAAAACCGAAAAAGCGGGTTTATTTCGTCTTTTAGCCGTGCTGCTCACCAAAGGTACAGAAAAGTTATCTTCCCTAGAAATTGCTGATCGCGTTGAGTCCACGGGAGCCGGTTTAAGCGCCGACACGGGGACCGATTATTTTGTGGTTAGTTTAAAGACCGTTACCAAGGATTTTCTAGATATATTGCGTCTAGCGGCGGAAATTATTCGTTTTCCCAGTTTTCCACCCCCAGAAATCGAATTAGAGAAAAATCTCACCCGTCAAAGCATTCGCTCTCAATTGGAACAGCCTTTTAATGTGGCTTTTAATCAATTACGCGCCGCTATGTACCCCGATCATCCCTATGGTATGTCTTTATTGGGTACGGAGGCAACGGTTTCGCAATTGCAACGGGATGACCTGCTGGCCTATCATAGTCGCTTTTTTCGTCCCGATAACTTGGTAATTAGTCTTTCCGGCCGTATTACCCTAGAGCAAGCAGTAAAAGCAGTGACGGAAATTTTTGGCAGTTGGTCAATTCCCGATCTTCCTTTATCTAGTTTACCCCCGGCCGCTTTTGATTTTCAGCCCACCTGTTTAACTACCGTCCAAGCTAGTCAACAGACGATCGTTATGTTAGGATACCCCGGCTCTTCTGTGCAAGAGGATGATTATGCGGTTTTAAAATTATTGAGTACCTATCTGGGGAATGGGTTATCTAGTCGTTTATTCGTGGAATTGCGAGAAAAACGGGGATTAGCCTACGATGTTTCTGCTTTTTATCCCACCCGTCTCGATTCTTCCCAATTTGTCATTTATATGGGAACTGCACCCCAAAACACAGCGATCGCAGTGTCGGGATTGCGTCAGGAAGCAGAAAGGTTATATAAAGTAACTTTGAGTGAAGAGGAGTTACAGTCAGCTAAAAATAAGTTATTGGGTCAATATGCTCTCGGTAAACAAACTAACGCCGAAATCGCTCAATTATACGGTTGGTATGAAAGCTTAGGTTTGGGTATTGAATTCGATCGCACTTTTCTGGATTCTATTAATCAGATTACTGCCGAACAAGCGCGATCGGTAGCCAGTAAATATTTTCAAAATCCTTACATTTCTCTAGTCGGTCCGGAAAATGCGATCGCTGAAATTCTCTAGTCAGAGCAAAAAGCAGCAACAAAAAACTATTGCCGCTGCTATTTTTGATTAACTCCCCGGGTGGGATTCGAACCTACGACCAATCGGTTAACAGCCGACCGCTCTACCACTGAGCTACCGAGGAAGGCTACTCACAATTAATAATTATAATCATAAGTCCCTCAATAATGCAAGTGTTTTCTAGATTTTTTCTCAAAAAAATTTCCGGTGCCGGTAGCGGTGGGCGGAGAATCCACTATTGTGGAGATAAGGACACCATTAAGTCTAGTCTATGCTTGCTCATCACCGCCGTCCCGTTTCCTTCTGTCTGCTCTCGACAGATCTACCCATCCTCTCCACTTTAGACACTTCCGCTACCCTCTACCAAAAGGATCGCCACCGGTTTCATCTTCTCCTCAATCAACCCCCGGTGGCTCTCGCGGAAATAGAGACACTTAAACCCAAAAATAATCAAAATAAATTAATTTGGCTAGAAATTTCGGCCAATCGGGTAATTATGACCATGCAGGGCCAGGGAAGATTCGCCTATCGTCATTTTTGGGAGCAAGGGGTTTTTGGTGTCAGTCGCTACTGGTTAAATGCCGAAAGTCCTCAACCGGGTTACGCTTTTCGCCTCCGCAACTATACCCGTAGTCTCCAATTAGAGGGGAATAATTTCCCCGAATATTTGCGTCTAGAGTACGAATTATGGTCAGATAACCTGATTTTAGGTCATTATGTCCTTCATTTGCAAGTACACCAATAAATAGGGTCGGCTGAATAGAGCTAAAAACTTTGTGGGATAAAACTTTTAGGCTTTTTGTCCTCAAAAAGTGCCAGCCGGTGGCAAAATTTAGGCACTTTTTCCCCGAAAATTAGGTAATTGTCGGGTGGATTCAAGAAATTAGTCCTACACTAAACTAAGAGCCGTATAAATAGACCGTTAGACAGAAATCGATAAATACACTATTGTCGTATCAATTATGAAATCATTTCTCATCACAGTAGCTGGCATTGTCCTTAGTTTTGTTGCATCTTTATATGGTACTACTTGGCTTGCTATCTTTTCGACTGTGATTGCTTTGATAGGTGCATACGCCCAATATAAGGATGCTTCACCATATGAGTTTGTTTTCAATGACAGATCATGGGAAGAGGGAGAAGGAAATTTCAATCTGGTGATTCATAGGAAGAAGCATAAAAAGGTCAATCCAACAGTTACAGTCTATGAGCTTCGAGATCAAAGCTACGAGTTAATTATATGTGACATCAAGGTAGATAAAAACGACGCAATTATTATATGTTCGGTTATTCGTTCCAATGGCAAAGTAGTTATAATATAAATGATGTTATAATCGTACACACTCCAGTTGGCCGTAGGGTGCGTTCCCTAATGCAAGTCCTGCTACTCCAGTGATTGCTTTTGGGGAACGCACCATGCACATTGATGGAAACTGTGAAGTTAGAAGCATGAAACCCAACCCCCGATCATGTTACGTTACCGCTAACCCATCCTACAAATAATTGTGCCTCCCTACTTATCAAAAAAATGTTTGATATTATGCTTGAAATTTCTAAAACCTCTCTTCAAGTATTAGGCAGTGAAATATTTAATTAGATAACCAAAAGTAAATAACTAAAAACAAAATATTTATTAAATCAAAAAAGGTTGAAAATGGGAAGAAATGCAACAAATAAATTATTGCAAAATGCTAAAAAATTAAAAAGTGACGAGTTTTATACACAACTTTCAGATATAGAAAGTGAGTTGCAACATTATAAAAGTCATTTTGAAAATAAAGTAGTTTATTGCAATTGCGATGACCCCAGAATTAGTAACTTTTTTAAGTATTTTGCTGCAAACTTCACAAAGTTAGGTCTAAAAAAAATAATAACATCTTGTTATCGAGAACAAGGGAGAGATTTATTTAATACAGAAGAAGATGAAAAGGGTTTTTTCTTTGAATATACAGGTACAGAGAGAGAAAAAAATAAACCTAGTTTAACTGACATTATTTACTTTAATGGGGATGGAGATTTTCGTAGTCCTGAAAGTATTGAACTATTAAAAAAGTCTGATATTGTTGTTACTAATCCGCCATTTTCATTATTCAGAGAATATGTAGCTCAATTAGTTAAATACGACAAAAAGTTTTTGATAATTGGCAATATTAATGCAATAACCTATAAAGAAATTTTCAAACTAATTAAAGAAAACAAAGCCTGGTTAGGAATAAATCTTGGTAGAGGTATTTCTGGTTTCATTGTTCCCGAACAATATGAACTTTATGGAACAGAAGCTCGTATTGACAATTCTGGAAATAGAATAGTTTCTCCAAATAATTGTTTATGGTTAACCAACTTAGACACATCAAAACGACAGGAAGATATGGCTCTCACAAAAAGATATTTTGGCAATGAAGCTGAATATCCAAAATATGACAATTATGATGGAATTAATGTCAATAAAACCCAAGACATTCCCTTAGACTTCAAGGGGGTTATGGGTGTACCAATAACATTTTTACATAAATTCAATCCCGACCAATTTGAAATAATTAAATTCAGGAAAGGGAATGATGATAAAGATTTATCAGTAAATGGGAAATGTCCTTATTTTAGAATACTAATCAAGAATAAACGAACACAGACTGAATATATTGATTTAACTGACAAAGAAAAACAATGTATAACTCAGTCCTAGGGTGCGTTCCCTAATGCAAGTCCTGCTACTCCAGCGATCGATTTTGGGGAACGCACCATGCACATTGATGGCAGTGCGATCACTGTTATCTTCTTGATTAAACTTTAAAACTGCCATTGCTTGGGATAGGATCGCCAAGGACGATCGCTTTTTGGGGATGAGTGCGATCGCTTTTTGGGGATAAGGAGAGGCGATCTCTCTTTGTGAGTTGGAAAGTTGTCATCGATCCGCAATCGCGGATGTCATTATTGCCCAAGCAGAGTAAAATAAAAGTCTGTATTGAAAAAGGGGAAAGTAACAATGCCGCCAACAATGCAATTTAGTCAAATCTTAGAAATGATTGACTATCTCTCTTTTGATGAACAAGATGACTTGATCAATATTGTTAAACATCGGCAAATCGAAAAAAGACGATAACAAATTGCTCAAAATATTTCTCAAGCTCGACAAGACTATCAAAATGGTAATGTTTTTCGAGGAGATGTTGATCCCATTATTGCCGAACTAAACAATGATTAACTTGGTTTTTAGCCAATCATTTAAATGCGCTTTCAAAACAAGGATTAAACGACAACCCGACTTAAAATCAAAAATAGAAGCCAAATTGAGACTACTCGCAGATGATCCCTATAATCCAATATTACGCACCCATAAACTAAAGGGTAAATTGTCAGGTGCTTGAGCTTTTTCTGTTGAATATGATTGTCGAATTATCTTCAATTTTGAATCAAACCCTGAAACCCAAGAAGAAGAGATCAACCTAATTGATATTGGAACTCACGATGAGGTTTATTGAATATGATTTTTTATTATGTTAGCAAGGTTTCGGAGTTGGTGATCGCTTTTTGATGATGGGAAAGGGCGATCATGTATAATCCAAAATATTATGAACTAGATACAAAATCTCGATAAAATGGAGATAGAATGGGACAATAATAAAGCTGCTGCCAACTTGATCAAGCATAAAATTGATTTTGAAGATGCAAAAAACATTTTTCTAGATCCCAACTGTCTGGAAAGAGAAGATAAACGTGATTATAATGAAACTAGAATTCAAGTAATCGGTATAGTTAATCAAGTAGTTTTATTGGTCGTCTATACCAAAAGAAACGGCAGATACCGCATTATTTCAGCAAGGAGAGCCAATAAAAATGAACGACGACAATATTACCAGAGTCAGACTTGATCCCGAAAATGTTAGTCATGGTAAGACAGATTGGGAAAAAGTTGAAGCAATGACTGAGGAAGAAATTGACAAAGCAGCCGAAGCAGATTCGGACTGTCTCCCCCTATCTCAACAAGAATTAAATGAGTTTCGCCGTACATCAATCACAGATGCCGATCTTGTAGTGCGATCGCTGTCATCTTGTTGATTAAACTTTAAAATTGTCATTGCTTGGGATAGGAACGCCAAGTGCGATCGCTTTTTGGGGATGAGGAGTGCGATCGCTGATCTGGTAGAAACCCAAGAAATTTGAAGACTAGCAAAAATTTTCATTAGAGCAATTTTTCAAAGAAGGGGATGAAATTGAATATTCCCTAGCAGATGCTCAAGAAATTTATCAACCATGAAACCAGGTGATATTGTTCTAATTCGTTTTCCTCAAGCAGACTTGAAATCAGGAAAACTGCGTCCAGCTTTAATTATTGCTATTTCACTGACAAGGGTACAAGCAAGCTGAAAAGCTTATGTAGCATAAAATACAGACACAGACTCCAAAAAAAGACAAGTCATATTTACCATATATGACCTAAATAACGAAAATGATAAGTGAACTATACCAGAAAGTCTTAGAAAATGAACTGGGGCGAGCCAGATATCTACTGTTGTTAATGGTAGTTGGAACCTGGCAAATACTAAAGCAAGCCAAGTTAGAGATATTAGCAGAACCACTACCAATACCAATCCTGTTTGAGAGTCGGAGAAAAAAACTAAAAAGATTTTTAAAGCTGGAAATTCTGAATATTGAAAAAATCTGGTTTCTCTGCTTAAAAGAGATGTTAAAACAGCAGGAGAGATTCACAACAAAAGGATTAGCGCATATTGCCATAGACCGAACGAGTTGGGGAGCAATTAATATCTTGATGGTGAGTCTAATTTATGACAAGAGAGCCATCCCAATCTATTGGGAGATATTGGATAAAAAAGGAAGTAGTAATCTCGAAGAACAGCAGCGAGTAT
>NZ_JADBUB010000155.1:0-7805 GCF_020245865.1 Microcystis sp. M169S2 | reverse complement strand
TTTGCTAATAAACATAGCAAAATTATAGATGATTTCCTGACCTAAGATCACATTTTATTCTTTTTTCCACTTCAATCTAAGAATTGAGAAAAAAGCAAAACCTTATATCATACCATAAAAAAATTATGCAAGAGGTCTATTGCCTAACTCTAAGAGGACATCACTGTGATTCCAATCATAGCTAAAGAAATAGTCCCGGATTATTTCCCCTTTATAACCTAGACAGAGCATAAAGTCAGTTAAGCCATAGTGGGCATAAGTTTTCATGATATGCCAAATAATCGGTCGATTTCCGATGGCAATCATCGGCTTAGGTCGAAATTCGGTTTCTTCCCGCAGTCGGGTTCCTTTGCCACCACACAAGATGGCCACGGGAATGTTAGACTTATAGTTCTTAACTGTTAAACTAACCGATTGTATTACCATTGGATTATATAGTGAAATACTTTTAGAGTGACATCATCTTATCGAGGCAGTTTAACACGGGATTCCCGATCTTGTTCAAGATCTGTCTAAAGAAATTTTTGTTGAGCGAGTGTACCTAGTTTATTGCTAAACAGGCTCTTAAATCTTCTGGCAGTTATCTTAATGGTGAGGTACGAGGTTTTCCTTTTGGGGAGTCGGTCGTCGGCCGGTGATGCCAAATCAGGTTATACTTCATCTTTAACGCTATAATTGCTACCAGGTAGGGCTAGAAATTCGCGCTACGCTGCGAAGATAAACATTCGGGGACACAGTCACGAAGCTACCAGAAAATTTTAGGATAAAAATACCGACACCCATGGGGAAATCAATCAATAAAGTCCGAGGAACGGCACTGATTTTAGGAATCCTAGCGATTGCCTTTGCCTTTTTCACCAGGATTGTCAGTATTTTTGAATACGTTACCTTCGATATCGGACCCGATCCCGATCAGATTACCTTTGGTTATCTTTGGATGGATATGTGGAAGGGAAACTTTCCTCAATTGGGACTCGCAGGGGGGGAGAAGATATGGATTCGCAATTCCCCCCCTCTATATTTATTTAGGGTTTCCTCTGATAATTTTCGGTACCGCTCCCGAATTTCAAGTCCTTACCAATGGCCTATTTTCTTTTCTATCGATTCCCCTCTTAATCTACTTTGTTTATCAACTTTTGGAAAATGTAGAAAAAGATAAACGTCTTCTCCTGTCCAGTTTGGCAGGATTTTGGTATATAGCGGTAAGCGCTTGAGTGAGATACAAACCAAGCTTTGCCTAGCATGGTTTATAGCTCGTGAAACTGTACCTCATACGACTGCACACCGCTATAGCACGATTTATGCCGATTATTTTATTAATAATTTTTCCTGGAACCCTAGCCCAATACCCTTTTTCCTGCTCGTTTTTGCTTTACTCTATCGGTTTCAGATGGAAACGAGTAAGCCGCTGCTCTATCAGGCTATAGCTTGGATATTCTTCGGGATTACTGTCGCTATATTGGTGAGTTTACACACCACCACGATGTTAATTATCCCAGCGACTTCTGTTATTGCCTGTCTATGGTTTGTTTATCGAAATCGCAAGAATAATATTAAATGTCTTTTGCCTTTTCTATCGATTCTCTCTGCAAATCTCACCTTGGTGATGTATTGGCACAGTGAGATAGTTGGGAGATTTGCAAATACGAAAGGACTGCTGAGAGCGCTCACGGAGAAGGGGGCAAGCGCTGAACCATCGAGCAATCTGTTCACTCGTCTATTTAAAGCGATTTGGGAAACGGTTTATCTAGGTAATCAAGTGTTTTTTTTGAATGAAAATATATCGGTTTTCAATGTCGTAGTTTCGGCTATTTTTTTCGGCATTTCTCTATACATAGTCATCAAAAAATATCGAGGTAATAAAACACTGATCGGCTTTTTTGCGATTACTTGGATAATTTTTATCTACGCTTCCTCTAATTATCCTGATCAGCATTTTTATTCCCATCGTAAAATCTTACTCTGGTTTGCTCCTATACTTCTGGCGATCGCTAGTCTGGCCTATCTAAACTTGACTAAGACTTTCCACAGGATACTCGCTCTAGTTCTAGCAATTATCATCGGCTATTCTATCGCAACTAATCTCTATTTCAATCAACGTTATCTTGCTAGTAAATACGGTTCCGAAAGACTCCTATCCGTGGCCGATACAGTGGCAATTATCAATCAAATTCCGGTCGGTTCAACCCTTTGTGATCCAGCCAAGAAACGCAAAAGAAAAGAGCGCGGTCAGTACGATTATATCGATACCTTTATGACCAAAAGAGAGCTAAAGATCACCAATGCCTGCCCATCGGGTAGTTATTATATACAGCCGAAATTTAAAATGGCTATCCAAATGAACGATTTATTTCCAATTTTTACCCTCGTCAAAACCCCTCCCCTCGATCGCCCGATGACTCCCCTTCTGGAAACCCCAGAAGCCTATCTCTATAAAATCGAGTAGAAATACCTCAACCATGATAGCGGAATTGGATCGGGATATTCTTAGCAAGTTTTCGTTTTTAGGAGTCGGTCGTCAGCAATTTCATAGCCAAGACGAAAAGTCCGTTAAAAAGGGTGCATCTCAATAAACTCACTGACCACGATGCGCCCCTACCATAATATTATGGTAGGGGCGCATTGCATTCGCCCTCTTTTAATAACTTCTGCTGATCACTACAAATATGAGAGAGCCATAAATATGAGATGCAGCCGATTAAAATGGACTAAAGTTCTTGTACCTAGTCGGTGACTGACTAGAGCCATCGGACAAAAAATAAATTCCCTAACTGCCGATGATTACCTCACCTTGGCGGCGTATTATTGACAATATTAAGCGCATAAAGGCGAAAACGCTCTAGATCAGCTTGCAGGGTCGATTCCACCACTCGACCGAGGAAAAGATTATCCATCAATTTTCCCAACCAACCAGGTATAGCATAGGATGCTGTGAGTCGCACAATACTCTTACCATGACGGTCATAAAAACGAATCGCCCCGCGGTTAGGCAACCCGTCCACGGATTCCCATTGAATCATCTGATGGGGGACAATTTTCATTATCCGTGACAACCAAGTAAATTCTAGACCACCACTGGCTAACTTCCAACGGGAAAGTTCTGGCTCCTCCTCGAGAATTTTCACCGATTCGATCCATTTCATCCAGTGGGGCATTTGTTCTAAATCTGACCAGAGTTCCCAAACCAGATCGATCGGCGCGTCCACTTCTACCTGTACACTATGTTCTAACCAAGTCATTCGTTAATTCTGGCGATGCTGAATATTTCTATGATAACGGCTATTAGTCTTTAGCTTTTCACTCAATGATAAAATAAAAACAATCTTTGAGGTTTAATTTTACTATGTTAATCAGAAAACTGATCGAATGTGAGGAATTCATCGCTGGTGATCATACCCGATTGCGCGAGTTATTGCATCCCGATAAACAGCCGTTAAATCTACGTTATAGTTTAGCCCACGCATGGGTAGATGTGGGGGAAACTTCTACTCCCCACGCTTTAAAAACTGCGGAAGTTTATTATATTCTGCAAGGACAAGGGGAAATGCACATCGATGAGGAAGTACAATTAGTGACTGTCGGTGCTGCTATTTATATACCTCCTCTCGCTAAACAATATATTCATAATTGTGGGGAGGAAACCTTAGTTTTCTTGTGCATTGTCGATCCTGCTTGGCGAGTAGAAGACGAAATTATCTTTGAGTAAAACTAATGAATATTGGCATTATTGGACTGGGTTTAATTGGTGGTTCCTTGGGGTTAGATTTCCGCTCACAAGGTTATAAGGTTTTGGGAGTTTCCCGTCAACAATCCACCTGTGATATCGCTGTAAAAAAAGGAGTGGTAGATGAATCTAGCACCAGTTTAGAATTATTGGCTACTGCCGATTTAATCTTTATTTGTACTCCCATACATTTAATTGTGCCAACTTTGGAAAACTTAACTCACTATTTAAAAAAACAGGCAATTGTCACCGATGTGGGATCGGTTAAAGAGGCAATTGTAGCCAATTGTAGTCAATTATGTCCAAATTTTGTCGGTAGTCATCCTATGGCTGGGAAAACCGAACAGGGAATTAATGCGGCACAATCGGGTTTATTTGTCAATACCCCTTATGTGATTACTCCCCTTGAATCTACTCCTAAATGTGCCGTGAAAATCTTAACCGAAATAGTACAAAAATTAGGCTGTCAAATTTATTATTCCTCCCCCGAAGAACACGATCGAGCCGTGGCTTGGATTTCCCATCTGCCAGTAATGATTAGTACCAGTTTAATCCAAGCTTGTGCAGAAGAACAAGACCCGAATATTCGCCAATTAGCGGAAAATTTAGCCAGTTCTGGTTTTCGCGATACCAGTCGCGTCGGTGCTGGCAATCCCGAATTAGGTTTAATGATGGCTAAATACAATCGTCAAGCTTTATTGATATCCTTGACAAATTATCGGCAAAATCTTGATCAAATTATTGACCATATTGCAGGAGAAAAATGGCAGGAACTAGAGAACATTCTCGTTTCTAGTCATCAATATCGAGCCAATTTTATTCAATAAAAATACCATTTGCCCAGCAATTATCCCGCGGCACTGTATCATAGATTTATACTCAGCAAACCAATAAAATGATATGACCACCTTTTTTGACTTTGAATCCGAATTTGTTGACTCCTTACGTTGTATACCGATGGCCGTGAGAATGAAACTAGATACCTGTGGAGTTAAATTAAAATTATCCCATTGGATGCAGTTAACTCAACCAGAAAGAATGGTATTAGTTAATATGGCTTGTACGACGGCAGCAGAAGCCAAAATCTATCGAGATTTTCTGCAAAAATTAATCACGGAAAAAACCGGTAATCCCCCGGAAGAACTAGCAATAGCTCCCCATCCCGCTTGGCTAGATGATAGCCATATTCCCGATACAGTCCTAGAAAAAGCTGGGGAATTCCAGATCGAAATTAGCTTAGAACAATGGAAAAAATTGCATCCATTCCAACGTTTTGCCCTGATTAAACTCAGTCGTCCCAGTCACGAAAATCTCAACTTCTATCCTGCCCTCAAAGAGTTCCATATAGTCGATGCCTAACTCAAGAACCTATGCCCGATTAAGTTTGTTTCTAAGCTAAGACGCATTTAAACCGCTTATTCTTAAATTAGCCGAACCTCCCCCAATCCGTTTACTGTTGCCTCTTGCCTCGTCTCAACAAGCAATTTAAATTACGAACAGCTTACCTTACTATCATGACAAGCAAAAAGGCAAGCAAGGGGTATAAAATTAAATAAAACTGAATAAATTGCAGTAACTTGCTGCTCTCTTAATAAAAATGATAATTAATGAACCTATTCTTGGAAAATAATTATTAATTATACAGTTTCCATCCAGTCAAAAACTTGATTCAATTGCGACAAATCGATTAAACCGTACTGCCATAAAACCATCGGTAAAGAACCCACCGATGCTTCACAGAGACGCACAGCCATATCGAGGGAACGAGGGGAAATTGCTAACTTTTCCAAGAGGAAAGTGCGGAGTTGTTTTTGTTGATGAGCTTCCATGATTAAGGATCATTGGTAGTGATAATCGAATTATTGAATAACTTACCCTCTATTAAAAAGAGATGCTTCCCTCACGGGGATCACCCAATTGGGTGATTTTGTCCAGCAATCAGAATAATTTAAGAATTTGTCCAGAATATGTCCTACTATCCCGAAATTGCTAGTGGGGATATCAACACTTCCTTTAAGTAGAAAAACGAGAAAGGGGAACTTTTGGGATAAGCTATTGATAAGGAGACCTCGAAAAACAGATTTACTCCAGCATTGCACCGCCTGAAAACCTCATGAAGCCTTTATTTAGGGTTTGCTGAAAAAGTTTGTTGGTGGGGTTAGGAGTCAGGAGTCAGGAGTCAGGAGTCAGTAGCCGGTCGTTTCAGGCTTTGTTGCCCTCTTCTTTTTGTACCAGTTTATGTACTATGAGGAAAATAATGCAAGGTTTTTGAATGTCCCAATCCTATTTTCTTGCACTAACATCAGATTTTAACAGGTCAAAAGCCTTATTTTCAAAGGGTTTTACCATTATTCAGCAAGTCCTATTTATTCTCAATTAGTGCGAAGATTTTCTCAATAAGTCTAATTTATCGAGGTACGCTTTAGGTATTAGACATAATTTAATTTCGAGAACCCGCTTGACTTTCGCCAGTCAATCCTGTAGGATCGAGCGAGTGGTCATTAGGAGAATAAAAAGATAATCTGAGCAACTATGTCAAAAATTAAAATCAACCTACAGATTATTGGCGTTTTTTATAAGCGGTTTATTTACTCAACTGTAACTTTAACTTTTCCTATATTTCTGGCTTCCTTAGTCGCCTGTAACCCCTCTCCAGAAGGAAGCAAAGTTAATACTTCCCCCACGGCTTCCCCCTCTTCTGAAGCACCTACTTCTCCGAACACCCAAACTACTACATCCAACGTTTCTATTCCTGGTGTTCAAAATTACACCGAAATCATTTTTAAACAGCCTCAGAAAAATTCAAGCAATGGTTTCTTCGAGGCAGTTAACGATTCCCCGGAACTTGAGCGAGAACTCCCGAAGACTAAGCCTTTCAGAGTTTCTGGTTGGGCTGTAAATGCTGACTTTACTCAACCAGCCGACCTAGTAATTATAACGATGGGAGATGATAACACTTCTATTGCTATTGCCCCTGTCACGATAGATAGGCCTGATATTGTTAAAGGGTTTAAGAAAAACGCTTTAGCAAAATCTGGCTGGATTGCGGCTATCGATCCCATATCTTTACCTAATAATAGCGTGATACTCAAGGCTTGGTCTTACGATCCCACCACCAAAGAAGCGATTCAATTGTCTCAAGAACATAAGCTGACTTGGAAATAGAGCATCTGGAGTATATTTAGAAAACTGCGAGTATGATTATGATTGATAGTAGTTGGCAGAAAAACTATCCTCCTCTGGAAAAAATAACGGAAAATCTTGATGATAATAGTAGTTTAGCAAAACTATTAAGCTTAATTAGCGAGAACACGAGAGTCATTGATTTTGGATGCGCCACAGGTTATTTGGCTTACTTACTTAAGCAAAAAGGGTGCGTGGTGACAGGAGTTGAAATTAATGAACAGGCCGCAAGCATTGCGGAGGAATACTGTGAGCGAGTGATTGTGTGCGATTTAGATATTACTCGTTTACTCGACATTCTTCCTAAACAAACTTTCGATGTAGCCGTGTTCGGTGATGTGTTAGAACACCTTCGAGATCCTTGGCGAATTTTGCAGGAGACCAAAGAATTATTACTTCCACAAGGGTATGTTGTCGCCTCGATTCCCAATATCGCTCACGGTGCGATTCGTTTATCTTTACTTCAAGGCAAGTTTGACTACCAAGAACTTGGTATTTTGGATAATACTCATTTAAGATTTTTTACTCGAAAAACCGTTGAAGAATTATTTGAAAAAAGCGGATATTTATCCGAAATTGTTGACCGTACCCATCTTCCTATTCTAGAAAATTCTCCTCTAATCCCATCTCTTGAACTTAATTATCTTGATAATAAATTAGTTGAAGAGATTCAAAATGCCAGAGAGACGGATACTCTCCAGTTTATCGTCCGTGCTTTTCCTGCTTCCGTAGAAAACCAGTATAATTTTCTAAAAGCTTTGTTTTTAGAAAATTCCAATCTACTGGAAAGCTCCCAATCGGAACTCCAACAAACTAAGGGTTTACTGGAAAGCTCCCAATCGGAACTCCAACAAACTAAGGGTTTACTGGAAAGCTCCCAATCGGAACTCCAACAAAC
>NZ_JADBUB010000154.1:0-5902 GCF_020245865.1 Microcystis sp. M169S2 | reverse complement strand
TAGCTTGTAAACAAGCCTGATAGAATGATGGTAACATTTTAAATTTTTGACTGGTTGCCATAACCACTCTATTTCTTTGGGGGACATTTGGCTAGAGTCTTTATCCTGCCTACCTTTAAACCTCTTTGTCACCCCTTGAGTTTTTCAACACTATTAAAACTGTAAAAACTTTTTAACTTGTGTCCAAAGATTGCTAAAAGACTCTTTCATTTCCTCCTTAATTTTCCAGCGTTTAAATGCCTCTTCGTAGGCAATCCCTTGATTTTGAAAAGTTTTCCAAGCGGAGAGAGAAAGAGGTAAACCCATCAGCAAAAAGATATAAATTGCCCAAGAAATTGTTCCCGCACTAATTAAATTAATGATAATAAAAAAACTATTAATAATCAGATAGCGAACGGTTTTATTTTTTAGCTCCTCGCGACGAAAGCGATCGAATTCTTGCCGTTTATAACTGAGCATTTTTGACTCTTGCCAGTCCTTTTCCGCCGCTTCTAAGTCTTTAATTTCAATAGCTAAATCGTCGGCAATTTCTAACAACTGTTGACGGGTAATTTCTCCCTTATCTCCTTGACGGGAGATAGCCAAATAGAGAATTTCCTGCACATCCTCTTGACTATAGGATTGGGGAGGGAAAAAATCGGGGTTTGGCATAGCGATAGAGAAAGAAATAGGTTCCTTCTCTATTATGGGCGATCGATTTAGCGATTGACAGTTAGACGAGACAGGGAGTTTTTAACTGATTCATCCATGCTTCTAAATCCTGCAAAGAGCGCTCGGCATATTGACCGTAACGTTCCCGTTTATTGCGGATTTTTCTGGTAAAATTCGGCAAAATGCCAAAATTTGGCGGCATCGGTTGAAAATGTTTCGGTTCGGCACTGCTGATAAACTCAAATAATGACCCCATCATCGTTGTGGTTGGCAATGTCACCGTTTCTAATCCTAAAGCTAAACGAGCGGCATTAGTTCCCGCTAACCATCCCCCAGCAGCCGCAGCCGTATAGCCTTCCGTGCCGATTAACTGTCCTGCCGCTAATAGCGTCGGTCGCGATTTAAACTGGAGACTGGAGGATAATAACTGGGGAGAATTGATAAAGGTGTTTTTGTGCATCACCCCCATGCGGACAAATTCGGCCTTTTCTAACCCCGGAATCAGACGGAAAACCCGTGTTTGTTCACCCCATTTTAAATTAGTTTGAAATCCCACCATATTCCACAATTGCCCCGCTTTATCTTCCATTCGCAACTGTATAACTGCGTAGGGACGTTGATCCGGATATCTGGAATCCGCTAATCCCACCGGTTTTAGGGGACCAAAACGCATGGTATCCTCTCCTCGACTGGCTAATTCTTCGATCGGCAGACAAGCCTCGAAAAATTTGGCATTTTCTCGCTCAAAATCCTTCAATTCTGCCTGTTCTGCCTGTTTTAGTTCTTGCCAGAAGTGCAGGTATTGTTCCCGCTCCATGGGACAATTGAGATAGGCGGCCTCACCTTTATCGTAACGAGAGGCCAGAAAAGCGATCGATCGATCGATCGATTCCCCTAGAATAATCGGACTAGCGGCATCAAAAAAGCTCAGATAGTCCAGACCGGCAAAATTTTGTAGATCTGCGGCCAAGGCAGCACTGGTTAACGGTCCGGTGGTTAAAACGACGATACCATCCCGGGGAATTTCCGTGATCTCCTGACGTTTTAAGGTGACTAGAGGGTGGTTAGCCAAGATTTCCGTCAAATTTCGACTAAAGACCCCTCGATCGACCGCTAAAGCCCCTCCTGCGGGGACACTGTGCTGATCGGCCTGAGCAATAACTAGAGAATTTAAGCGTCGTAATTCTTCATGGAGTAACCCGGTGGCGCGATCCACCGCCATGGCACCAAAGGAGTTACTACAGACTAATTCGGCTAAAAATTGGCTATGGTGGGCGGGACTAGAGCGAATTGGGCGCATTTCGTGCAGGATCACGGGAATACCTGCTTGGGCTATCTGCCACGCCGCCTCAGTCCCCGCTAATCCTCCACCAATTACATGAATAGGGCGATCGATCATAGTTGGGAGAAAATGGCTAGAGTAGGATTATTTTAGCGTTAGTTCCGAGTCACCAAAAAATAGGCTGGGCTGACGGCGATCGCATAAAGATTTTGGCTGATCACAAACTCAGGTTATAATCAAGGAAGGGATAGAATATTATATTTTATCTAGTCACGGTTTTTGCTTTCGAGAAGGTGGCAACACCGCCCCACTTTCTCACCATCTCCTTCCAGATGGGCTAGTTAGCGGTTTGACTTCTATGAACACCAATTATCTTGAAGAATACCAAAAATACCTAGCCGAATGGCAGAAAATGCTTCTGTCCGCTTGGGGTAATGGTCTTCCCACGACTACACCAGTGTTTGAGTTTCCGGAAACTTTGGTTAAATCCCTCGAATATCAACAAGAATGGGTGAAATCCTACCTAACCGCCCAAGAAACCGCCACCAAAGTTGCCCTCGATAGTCAGAAACAATTCTGGGATAGTTATTTCGGTTTTGCTCGTCAGTCCATGGCCGTACTCAATAAACCGGCTTAATTAGGTATCAATTGGCTAGATAGTTCGATTGGTGACTTAACTTCCCTTAGAAAATAAAATACCTCAAATACAATCCCCTCTGGCCTTGTATTTGAGGCTTTTTTTGTGTTCTTCCCTTTAAGCAATGAGGGAATTTTGGGGTTTAGCAAAAATCATCCGTCCGGCCGAGGTTTGCAGTGCAGATGTCACCACTACCCGCAATTCTCCCCCTAGATAATCTTTTCCTTCTTCTACCACCACCATCGTGCCATCTTCTAGATAACCAATGCCTTGGGTGGGTTCTTTTCCTGCTTTGAGAATTTTTAGATCCAAAGTATCCCCGGGCAAGTAGATCGGGCGTACTGCTTGGGCGAGATCGTTGACATTCAAGATGGTGACTTTTTGCAGATTGGCCACTTTACTGAGATTATAATCGTTCGTGAGCAAGGTGGCGTTAATTTCTTGGGCAAGATGGACTAATTTAGCATCTACGGTGCTAATATCCTCATAATCGGCCGGATGAATGATAATGCGATCAGGGAATTCTTGCTGCATCCGGTTTAAGATGTCTAATCCGCGTCTTCCTCTGACTCGTTTTTGGTCGTTACTGCCATCCGCTAACTGTTGCAATTCCTGAAGGATAAATTGGGGAATGAGTATCTGTCCTTCGATAAATCCCGTGTCTAACAATTGTTCGATACGACCATCGATAATACAACTGGTGTCCACAACTTTGGTGGCGGCCGCTTGCAGGGTCCCTTCTGCCACTAGAATTGATTCCATACTATTGGGGTTAATCAGACGCAAAAAAGTGCGACCGTGGGTATCTGCTAAACTAACCCCCAGATAGGAAAACATAATACTGCCTAAAATGGCGATTATCGGCTTAATAAACGAGAATTCTCTGGGAATCGGTAGGAAGAAAATCGGGGCTAAGATCAGATTAGCAATTAACAAACCGATAACTAGACCGACCGAACGGGTTAAAATAACTTCGATCGGAGTTTGTCTTACTTGGGTTTCTAGACGACGATAGGTAGTTTGGGCAACTAAACCAATAGCTAAACCAATAATTGAGGCAAAACCCGCCGATAACCAGCGTAAAGCTTCAATATTGCTGATTTGCGACTGGACAGCAACCGGGAGCAAGTCAACACCACTATAACCAATACTGGCAACAGCGAAGACGAATAGTAAAATTATGACAGCATCAAGCATGGGGATAATACCAGAGGGGATAGAGGGGAATGACGGTAGAAAATAATGAGTATGGATACTTTTACATTATATCCGTGGGCCTCTCCTAATTTGTGTCGGGAAAGTTGCTTTCATTCTAGGAGATGTTCTCCCCAGCCATAATACATCTTAACGAAGATAAACGAAATTACAGTAGGAGGCAGGAGGCAGGAGGCAGGAGGCAGCTTTATTCTCCCCACACCCCACACCCCACACTCCCTTTTTTCCTTTTTCCTCATATAATGTCCTATTTTGACCCCGTAACCTCGGTTTATATTCATATTCCCTTTTGTCGTCGGCGCTGTTTTTACTGCGATTTCCCGATTTTTGTCCTTGGTAATCGCACCAATCCGGCGACTTTTCCCCCTGTGGTGGAGTATGTGGAAATATTACAGGAAGAAATTAGCCTTAGTCAGGGGACGGGGAAACCCCTAGAAACAATTTTTTTTGGGGGGGGGACTCCTTCCCTGTTACCGGTGGAATTATTAGGATCGATTCTGGATACTTTAGCCAAAAAGTTTGATTTTGCGGCCGATATAGAAATTTCTATGGAGATTGATCCAGCTACCTTTAGTTTAGAACAATTACAGGGTTATCTTAGCGCGGGAGTCAATCGGGTTAGTTTAGGAGTACAGGCTTTTCAAGAACCATTATTACAGGTTTCCGGTCGATCGCATACCGTTAAGGATATCTATCAGGCAGTGGAATTAATTCAGGGATTGGGAATAGTTAACTATAGTTTGGATTTGATTTCGGGATTGCCACAACAAACCCTGACAGATTGGGAAAATTCCCTAGAAAAAGCGATCGAACTGCAACCGGCCCATCTTTCCTGTTACGATTTGGTCTTAGAAGCGGTTACTCCTTTCGGTAAACAGTATCAACCGGGAAAAAAACCCTTACCCGATGATGAAACCACGGCGAAAATGTATGTTTTAGCCGGTGAAAAACTAGCTTTAGCCGGTTATCAACATTACGAGATTTCTAACTATGCCAAACCGGGTTATCAATGCCGACATAATCGAGTTTACTGGGAAAATCGTCCCTATTACGGTTTTGGTATGGGGGCTGCTAGTTATCTTCATCAACAACGTTTTACCCGTCCGCGCAAAAGTCGCGACTATTTCGCTTGGGTAAAAGAAGGCTGCCCAATTGACGTGGAGAAAAATAGTTTTATCGATGATCTTCTCGAAACCTTAATGCTAGGGTTAAGGTTAGGGTCAGGGGTGAGTTTGCCCGCGATTGAAGCTAATTTTGGTCCGGAAATCAAAAAAGCAATTTTAGAGGTCTTAGAGCCGCATAAACAGCGTAATCTAGTAATAATTGAGGGGGATACCAGGGTAAGATTAAGCGACCCCGAAGGTTTTTTGTTTTCTAATATCGTTTTAACCGATTTATTCGATCGCTGGCAATAGTTAGGGCCTGCTGAAAAAGTTTGTTGGTGGGGGCAGGGTGTGGGGTGTAGGGTGTAGGGTGTAGGGTTTTACCGATTTTGAGGTAGTCAGTTACCTAATTTTCAGGGAAAAAGTACCTGAATTTTACCCCCGATCACTCCAATGGCTGGCACTTTTTGAGGGGAAAAAAGTCCAAAAGTCTTATCCAACAAGGTTTTTAGATTTATTCAGCAGACCATAGTTAGAAACTATATTTTCCTAGCGATAATGGACAGCTAACCAAATACAGGGGGGATTATTGCTAGTAAATTCGACGCGGTGTTTTTGGTGAGGAGGAATCAGGAGATAATCCCCTGCTTGCAGATTAACTTGGCTGCCATCTTCATAACTAATCTCAGCGTATCCCTGTAATAAAATCACCCATTCAAACTCAGATTGATCGTACCATTGACCGAGGGGAGTGGTTTGACCGGTGGAAATAATTCTTTCCAGACGAATAGCCTGACTTTGGGCCAAAATTTCCAGAATTTCTCGGTCGGGAATTAGTTCGGGTAAATCAAAAATTGAAGCTGCTATCATTAGTTAGGGTCTGCTGAATAAATCTAAAAACCTTGTTGGATAAGACTTTTAGACTTTTTTTTCCTCAAAAAGTGCCAGCCGTTGCGGGGATCGGGGGGAAAATTCAGGTACTTTTTCCCTGAAAATTAGGTAATTGACTACCTC
>NZ_JADBUB010000153.1:0-14754 GCF_020245865.1 Microcystis sp. M169S2 | reverse complement strand
AGGGAATGAATACCAAAATAAAGCTTATTAAAAGAATGAGTTATGGATTTACCAATTTTCAACATCTTCGACTTAAGCTGTTTGCTTGCTTTAATTCATAACAAAAATTAACACACGAAAACCAGAAGAGCCGGAGATTTTGCTGGAATTTATCCTCAAACAAGAACGGGAAAATTTAGCTTGGAAAAGTTCCCTCCTCAATGATTGGCTTAATGATCGCCCTTCCGGTGCGGTACAATTTATCCGCGATCAGTATGGCTTGGCTTGGTTGAATATCATAAAACCGATTCATTGGCAAGAATATTTACAAAAATTAAGGTTAACCAAAGAAAAATTACAGGTGGGAGATGCGATCGAGGTGTCTAATGGATTATGGGAATGGATTCCCGCAGACGCTGCCGATAGTTGCGACTGGTTTCCCTGTGAGGTAATAGAAGTAAAGGAAAGTGAGGATGATTCCCCCCCTGTTAGTTGCCGTATTCGCTTTCAAAACGGTGAAGAATGGGAAATACAAGGAATATATCGGTGGAATCGCCCTAATTGGCGTTTTCTGACCTGAAGGAAGATCACTGCTCGGTTATCGGCTAAAATTTAAGATATGTAAAGAAGGGAGATAAATTTTATGGCCGCTAATGTTGAGATCTATACTTGGAGTTCCTGTCCTTTCTGTATCCGCGCTAAAGCATTACTCAAGAAAAAAGGAGTGGATTTTACTGAATATTGTATCGATGGTGATGAACAAGCGCGAGCCAAAATGTCCGATCGAGCCAATGGACGTACAAGTGTACCACAAATTTTTATAAACGATCAACACATCGGGGGCTGCGATGACATCTATGCTTTAGATAGAAGTGGTGGTTTAGCTCCCCTGTTGCAGAATTAAGGATAAAAACTATTAATGAAACTAGCCTTTATTATCGATCCGATCGAGCATCTCGATCCGGGCCATGATACCAGTGTAGCTATCATGGAAGCGTCCCAATTATTAGGCCATGAAATCTGGATGACTTCCATCACAGATCTCAGTGCAATTGCGGGAAAAGCTTGGGCAAAACTAACTAAAATTGAACTGGTTCCCGTGGAGTTAAAAGATAATCATTGGGTGGCTGTATCTCAATGGTATCAAAGACAAGAGACAGTTTTTACCTGCCTAGAAAACTTCGATTTTGTCTGGATGCGAAAAGACCCACCCGTGACGATTGCCTATCTTTATGCCACCTATTTATTAGACCTGATCGACCCACAAAAAACCCAAGTAATTAACTCAACTAGGGGTTTACGCCATGCCAACGAAAAGTTATATACTATTCACTTTGCTCAGGTAATGCCAGCTACAATTGTTTCCCAAGATAAAGCAACGATTAGGGAATTTGTCAACCAAAAAGGGGCGGCAGTTATGAAACCTTTAGGGGGCAAAGCAGGGGAGGGAATTTTATTTCTTAGTCCCGAAGATCGCAATCTCAATTCAATGATTGAAATTAGCACAAAATGGGGACAAGAACCGGTAATGATTCAAGATTATTTACCAGCTGCCAAAGAAGGAGATAAACGCATTATTGTCCTCAATGGTGAACCCATCGGGGCAGTTAATCGCATTCCCACGGGTTCAGAATTTCGCGGTAACATGGCAGTGGGTGGACGAGTGGCAAAAACAGAAATCAGCGATCTAGAATTAGAAATCTGTGCCACTTTAGCCCCAAAATTACGAGAAGATGGCCTGTATTTTGTCGGATTAGATGTCATTGGTGGCTACCTCACGGAAGTTAATGTCACCAGTCCCACCGGCATTCGCGAGATCGATCGATTAAACAATGTTAGCTTAGGTCAACAGGTAATTAAATGGCTAGAAAATCATTTGGGCAGCAGAGATTAGGGAGATGGGGAGTATTTTCAGTGAACAGCAAACAGTAAACAGTAATCAGCGAAAAGACAGGAGAAAACTTCTATTTAATACTGCTCACTTAAAACTCAAATCTGATAACTGATAACTGATAACTGATAACTGTCTCCTATAGAAAATAATGAATGCTTTATCAATACCGACGTGGATAGTTCATGTATCGAGTGTCGTAGAATGGATAGCGGCGATCTGGTTAGTCTGGACCTATGGCGACATCAGTAGCGATCGATCGTGGCGAATGTTATCTTGGGGAATGTTACCCGCTTTAATTGGGGCAATGTGTGCCTGTACATGGCATTTTTTTGATAATATCAGTGCCTTATCCTGGTTAGTCACCCTACAGGCAGCCATGACTGTCTTAGGAAATTTTACCCTCTGTGCTGCCGGTTGGTGGCTGTGGCGTTCCAGTAAAATCAGCGTTAACAATGAATAAAGACAGTTTATTTGCCATTTCCCTGTTTCCCTATCTGGGGTTTCTTTGGTTTGTCACTCGTTCAGGAAAAATGCCCCGTTTAGCCTTAATTGGCTTTTATGTGCTGTTAATCTTCGTTTTTATCACCATTCCTGCTGGTATCTACGCCAAAATCCACTACGGTAAAGAATTAGCTAACGTCGATTGGTTACACGGCAGCGCCGAACTTTTCCTCACCCTCTCCAATATTCTCGTCGTCTTAGGTTTTCGTCAGGCAATTTTAGCCAAAAAGCAAACAGGGAAAGGGGAACAGGGAACAGGGAGTGGATAATGGGAAGTGGGAAGTGGGAAGTGGGGGGTGTTTTCAGGGAACAGTGGACAGTGAACAGTAAACAGTAATCAGTGAACTGACAACTCACATCTGATGACTGATGACTGATAACTGATAACTGATAACTGATAACTGAATTGTGATACAATCGCCCCAAAACGTCCCCGCGTCAGTCAAATATGTCCCCGATTACACCGTCCATCAGTGTCAACGAACCAAACCCGCAGGCTGCTATCCAGACTTTATCGGTAGTGGTTCCCATTTATAACGAAGTGGACAGTATCCCCCATCTCGTCGAGAGTATCGCCTCGATTTTGCGTTCTTATCAAATTAACTACGAGATTATCTGTGTTGACGACGGTTCTAAGGATGGTTCCACCGAGGTTTTAACTAATTTAGCTAAAAATCGCGATGATCTCAAGGCGGTGATATTGCGACGCAACTACGGACAAACCCCCGCCATGGCTGCTGGATTTAATTATGCCACGGGACGGGTCATCGTTACCCTCGACGGCGATTTACAGAACGATCCCAATGATATACCCCTATTATTGGCCAAATTGGAGGAAGGTTATGACCTCGTGAGTGGCTGGCGCAAAAATCGCCAAGATGACAAGGTAAAACGGCTTTTACCCTCAAAAATAGCTAATTGGCTGATTGGCAAGGTTACAGGGGTCAAATTACACGACTACGGTTGTTCTTTGAAAGCCTATCGAGCAGAATTAGTGGCCGATATGAATCTCTACGGGGAATTACATCGCTTTTTACCCGCGTTAGCTTTTATTGAAGGGGCAAAAATAACCGAAATTCCCGTTAATCACCACGCTAGACGGTTCGGACAGAGTAAATATGGTTTAGGTCGCACAATTCGCGTGATTATGGACTTATTTACTGTCTTTTTTATGAAAAAGTTCCTCACCCGTCCGATGCACATTTTTGGACTCTACGGACTGTTATCGATGGTAGTGGGGATTATTTTAGGTACTTATCTGACTATTCTCAAACTCGGTTTCGGACAAGACATCGGCAATCGACCTTTGTTAATCCTAGCTGTGTTATTCTTTTTAACTGGGGTACAATTACTCTGTTTTGGTCTTTTGGCAGAAATTTTGATGCGAACTTACCATGAATCCCAAAAACGTCCTATCTACCGCGTTCGTACTGTTGTCGGGGATAGGGGATTTTTCAGTGAGCAGTAAACAGTAATCAGTAAACAGTAATCAGTGAAAAGACATCTCGGAACTTGCCACTTAATAAGTAGTCGTGCAAAATAAATTTCCTAGTGAAGAAAGGCAAAAGGCAAAAGGCAAGAGGCAAGGGGGGGTTAGATATGTGTAATTAATTTTGCTTAGGTACTTATTGTTCACTGAAAACTCAAATCTGATGACTGATAACTGATAACTGATAACTGATAACTGAAAAAAATATGACTATTTGGGAACTTGATTTTTATTCGCGGCCGGTGGTGGATGAAAATAATAAAAAAAGATGGGAATTATTAATCTGTGAAACTCCGGCAACAATCGATCGCTCCTCCGATACACTATTTAAATATGCCAGTTATTGTCCTAATACGATGGTTAATTCCCAATGGTTAGGAGAGGCAATTACTGCAGCTATCAAGGCAGCGGGAGTAACTCCCAAAAAAATTCGCTTTTTCCGTCGTCAGATGAATAACATGATTAGCAAAGCTTGCGAGGATATCGGTATTCCCGCTTCCCCTAGTCGTCGCACTCATGCTTTAACGAGATGGATAGAAGAAAGAATGGTTAATTTCTACCCCCAAGAAGTTGGTTATGATCAAAATTTAACTAAAACCGCTTCCGTGAATTATCCTCCTTTAAATGCTGTTCCCCTTCCCGATGCTGTCCGGGGAGATAAGGCAGATAAATGGGCTTTTGTCACGCTAGAATTGTCTTCTTTTAATGATTTAAAAGACTGGGATATTAGCTTCGGAGAAAATTTGCCCATACTAGGGATGGGATTAGATGAGAATCTAAAAATCCCCGGTTTAGTTATTCTTTCCCCCCGTGCTTTGCCCCTAGCTGGTTGGATGTCAGGGTTAGAAATGGCCTATTTAAAGTTAGAAACCAGTTCCCGTCCCGTGCTACGTTTAGAAACGGGTGCTAGTGATAGTTGGATTCTCGTCAATGTCACTAATGCCGAGACTTTAAAGGAAGCCAAAAACTTTGAAGAAGCTAAACAAAAAGCGAATAATCTGCATTTTTTAGCCGTTCAATCTAACCCTGAATCGGAATCCTTCGCCGGTTTTTGGCTGCTACAAGAAGGCTCTCAAGAGTAGAGTTTAGTCAAGGTGGGTTTTCAATCCACCCCCACAGAATTAACTTAAAAACATTGTCTAGTCCAGCTACCGTGTAACCCGTAGGGAATATGGTGTTTAAGATGGATAACTGCTAGGGAATTAGTAATATCTTTAGCATCTAAGATTACCATATTCGATCGATGATTGGCCGCATCGTAGGTGACTACCAATAACCAACCATCATCCTCAGCAATTCCATCGGGTTTAGGCACAAAAATTGGTTCACCCGCAAATCCCCGGGGAGCAAAAGAATGTAATTGTTTTTCTCCCGTTAATAAGTCCAGTTTTAAGATTGCTTGCAAAGGAGCATTACCAGTGGCATGATGAGCGGCAGCGATGTATAAATAACGGTAATCTCGACCAACTTTTGCAGGATTAATACTGGGAAATTCACAACAATGCTCTAGAATACATTCTCTTGTAACCGTATTTTCTGATAAATTTAGTGTAAATCGCCACAGATGTCCTGGAGCTAAACTATCAAAATCTACCGATTGAAAATTGCTATTTGAATCCAGTTGTGGTAAGGATTGATAACAAATAGAATCAATATAAATTTTCTCCCCCCCTTCGACGTAGCTCGGGGCAAGTTGTTCAAAAGCATTGCTATGATGGAAAACAAAACCTGATGGAGTTTCTAAAACTTTCACTTCTCCTTTGTTAGGATCCCGGGGGATAATAATAATCTTAGTTAACTTGTCCGGTTGATTAATGACGCATTCTCCCGCACCTTTTAACCCAAAAAGAAAGGGAAAAGGATTATAACCAACCGGGTTTTGGAAAAAGATAGCGTAGTGGGGAGTAATAACAAAATCGTGGATAAAACAAAAGCCCGGTACACTGTGGGTATGACGACGTAATAACTTACCCGTGGGACTAATTTCGTAGAGAGTAATGGCACTCGACAAACCCGTTTTGATGGCAAAATTTACCAGACAAGGTTGATGATTATCGAAGATACAAGCGGGATCGATGCGAGGATGAGCGGCAAAAGAATCGCCTTTTTCCAAGATACCATCGAGATAGTCTAAACCAATAGTGTCAAGGGTTTTAGCATCGAGGCGATGGGGTTCGGCCGCTTCCCAAAGTGCCAGTAATTTATTACCCCAGTAGATAACATTAGTATTAGCAATATTTTTCAGACGCAAATCAAAAGCATTGCCGAAAATTCCCCCCGGTTTTTTCGTGCCGAAAACACCGCGATAAAGGGGTTTTCCCGCTTTCTGTTCCTGGAGATAACCCTCAGTTTTCACAAAACGATTACGATAATGTACGCGCCCATGATTGAAGCTAATCGCGCTGATCATACCATCCCCATCAAAGGGATGAGCGATCGCAGTGCCAGCGATATCCAGTAAACCGGGGCCGTTTTTAAAGACTGTACCCTGTAAATCGGGGGGAATTTGCCCCTCAATGTCTTCTACCTCGTAATCGTACTCGTTAGGTTGGGATTGATAGCCTTTTTGCCAATCCTGACGATTATAGGATTTTTCGCCAATTGTCGGAGTTAGTACCATAGTAGTTTTAGGTTTATATTTACTTTTCTTAACATAACTTAAAACTACCAGAGCTAAAAAGAAGGGGGTGGCTAATCATTTTTTCAGCCTATTTACCCCCTCCTTGCCGTCTTGTTATTTAACAAACAACATTTCTTGATAGGTAGGCAGCGGCCAGAAATTGTCGGCCACTTCTCCTTCCAGCGTGTCAGCATATTCGCGCACCTTATCCATCAAGGGACGGATTGTTTGAGCGGAATGCTGCATATGTTCTTCGATCGAGTCAAAATCGTGTTTAGCAATGGCCTCACTCAGTTTACCAACGCTATCCATCATTAACTTAATCAGATTCGAGACGGTTTGGGCGTTTTCCTTATTGATCTCGATGCCGATCGCCGCAGCATTAGCGATCGCTGAAGACAATTCCGACAAGTAGCGAACAGCAGCGGGATAAATAATCGTTTTAGCCATACTTACCACCAGTTTCGCCTCCACTTCGATGGCCAGCAAATACTGTTCCGCATAGACATCAAAACGACTTTCCAGTTCAACGGGGGTAAACACACCCATGCGGGTAAACAGTTCTTCAATATAATCGGCTTTCAGCACGGGTAAAGCATCGGCGGTGGTGCGGAGATTCGCTAAACCGCGCTCTTCTACCGCCATTTTGTGCCATTCTGGGGAATATCCGTTACCTCCGAAGATCACATTTCTGTGTTTGTCCATGATCTCCTTGAGAACACCCTCGGCGGCAGTATTGAGGTCTTCCCCGGCTTTCATCCGGCTTTCTAAGTTATCCGCCACCCAAGTCAGGGAATCGGCTAGAATCGTGTTCATCGCCACCAGCGGCCCAGAAACTGACTGATTAGAACCCACAGCGCGGAATTCAAAGCGATTGCCCGTAAAAGCAAAAGGAGAGGTACGATTGCGATCGCCAGGATCCTTGGGGAATACCGGCAGGGTATCGACACCGAGATCCATCAACCCCGGGGCATCAGAACCCTCAATTCGGCCTTGGCTAATTTGGTCGAATACCTTTTCTAACTGGCTGCCCAAATATACGGAAATAATGGCGGGAGGAGCTTCATTTGCCCCCAAACGGTGATCATTGCTGGCAGTAGCCACCACTGCGCGTAAAAGCGCCCCGTACTTGTGAACGCCACGAATAACCGCCCCACAGAATAACAAAAACTGCATATTAGCGTGGGGAGTATCGCCCGGATCCAACAGATTGCCCTGGGTAGCGTTGCCGACGGACCAGTTAACGTGTTTTCCCGAACCATTAATTCCTGCAAAGGGTTTTTCATGCAGTAGGCAAACAAAACCGTGTTTTTTAGCCGTACTTTTCAGCAAAGTCATAATTAACTGCTGATGGTCACTGGCCACGTTAGCGGCCTCGAAAAAGGGGGCAATCTCGAACTGTCCGGGGGCGACTTCATTATGGCGGGTTTTGGCCGGAATGCCGAGGCGATACATTCTTTCCTCTACTTCCTGCATAAACACCTGAACCCGTTCGGGAATCGCGCCAAAATAATGATCGTCGAACTGTTGACCCTTGGCGGCGGGTTTACCAAATAGGGTGCGACCGGTGAGCAGTAAATCGGGGCGACTATGGGCAAAATGAGCATCGACTAGAAAATATTCCTGTTCAGCGCCGCAGCTGGAGTTAACGGGGGCGACCTCCGTATGTCCTAAGAGCTTCAGCACCCTGGTGGCGGCTTTACTCATCGATGAAATCGAGCGTAAAAGCGGCGTTTTTTTGTCGAGGGCCTCTCCTGTCCAAGAGATGAAAACCGTGGGGATACACAGGGTGACACCATTATCCGTCTCCATGACGTAGGCCGGACTGGTGACATCCCAAGCGGTGTAACCCCGCGCTTCAAAGGTGGAGCGAAGTCCGCCGTTAGGAAAGGAGGATCCGTCCGGTTCCCCCTGTACTAAGACTTTGCCCGTAAATTCTGTGATCACCGAGCCGTCGCTCTGCACGGAGATAAAACCATCGTGTTTTTCGGCGGTGGCGTTGGTCATCGGATAGAAGACGTGAGCATAGTACAGCGCCCCTTTGGACGTGGCCCAATCCTTCATCGCAGCCGCCACCGCACTGGCGATGGAAACGTCTAATTTTCCCCCGGTTAAAATCGTGTTTTTGACCGATTTGAATACATCTTTGGGAAGACTGGCCTGCATTTTGCTCAGGGTAAAGACATCGGTTGCCCAGAGGGCCTCTAAACGTTGAGGAAGTTTGCTAGGTAGGGGTTTACGATCCGTTACTTGAGAGATAGCTTGAACACGGGTTCCATAACTCATAAGTATTTTTCCTATTGTGTTGTGTCGTGGATAAGGGGTTACTTTACTTAGGCGATGACAAGTTTCCTACTGATTTTGATGTTGAATTCCGGTCAGAGGCTATTCTCCGCTTAATAATTTTGATCCCACGGCACAAGCTTCTCTGCGGTTTTTATCTGCTTGCGCCGGCCTCTTTTCCGATCAATGAGCAACACCAGCCTTAATCTTAAGAACAGATGATCGAGAGATTTGTATCAAACATTACAAATATCCCAAACCCGATCTTCCACAAGCGATCGCACTGATAAAACGGGTTTCTTTGAGAAACCCGTTTTCTGGAGATAAAACTCTATACATCTATGCAATCGATAAAAAAGCGATATTTGACAAAATCGGGGGGGGGGTAAAATGCTGGTGGAATTTGCCCAAAATTGCCCATGAATTTTACAACTAACTTCAAATCTCTCTCTCTGGCTGGTGTTGTCTTCGCTGGCACAGTTAGCGCGATCGCTGGAATGACTATCCTCCCCGTCCAAGCGCTGCCGATCATCTACAATCCCACTCCAACCTTAACGCTTAATGCAGGCACTGCTACTCCCACGATTGGAGCCTTAGTCAACACTGCCAACGGCAATGGGTTGACTGGACCTGGAAACGCTTTGCAGCAACAGCACGTCGGAGGTACCGATTTGTCTAATTTCTGGGGAGTACGTTTAGAAATCGGGACAACTCCTGCTGATGTCAATCTTGATTTTGATTTTGGCAGTTCTGTGTTCTTAGATACCTTGGCTTTGTGGAATTACAACGCTTTTAATACCACAGCTACTGATCGCGGAATCAAGGATTTCACACTAATTCTCTCCAATAACTCCGACTTTAGCAGTCCAGTTTATGTATCAGGAACCCTAACACTTCCCGAAGGCACTTCGAACAACATACCTGCCACACTTTTTTCCTTTCCTTTAATTCAAGCCCAATATGCTAGAATTGATGTAGCAAACAATTGGTTCGTTGGTTGGACAGCACCAGGGCCTATTGGTCTCTCTGAAGTTCGCTTTGCCCAGACTGTTCCTGTTCCTGTTCCTGAATCAAGTTCTGGCTTAGGTTTGCTGGCTTTAGGCTTACTAGGAACGGCAGCGGCATTTAGGCACCATTGGAACTGAGAAAACGGGTTTCTTTGAGAAACCCGTTTTCTTAATCAGCTTTTTTATCTGTTTTGTACCACCATCTTAAATCTTCTCGAAATTAACTGTCAAAGACAATTGCCCTACTCTTGGCGTTCAATTCCTAACTCCTGACAAAGTTCTGTAACTGTCTGTCCCGGTATTGTTTGAACGTCCCTCTCCATTGAACGTTCCAGTGCTGCCAATAACTTTCGAGCATTCGCAGGCGATCGCAAAAGATAAACGGTTTCTAATAAGCCAGTTAATTCCTCTGCGCTCAATAGTGCCATATCTTTATGACCAGGGCGAGTAATAATCGCCATACTATTCTCGCTTTCCAGTCGATCCAGAAGGCTCGCTAAATTTTCTTGAGCTTGAGTGTAGGTAGTTTGGATAGAAAACATAAGGCGAGGGCAACGAGTTGATTCGATTTTAGCTTATTTCATCAACTGAGAAAACGGGTTTCTTTAAAAAACCCGTTTTCTGGACTTAGGGCGATCGCTAGGGATTGCTAACTCGCGCTAGACTGGAATCAGTAGATTGGCCAGTATGGTAAGCTGAGAAAAATGGCAAAATTATCGCCAGAGTCAAAACAACTGATCATCACATCGACAATCTTCGAGACAATAACTGAGCTTTATTCCTGTCAATGATGCTAACAAAATATCTAAAACAAGCAATGGAACTGGCAACCTATGAAGTTCTAGAAGACGGTACTTTTTATGGAGAAATTCCGGGATTTGAGGGAGTATATGCTAATGAAACAACCCTCGAAGCTACTAAGGAACAGTTACAGGAAGTTTTGGAAGGCTGGGTTATTTTAGGACTACGCTTACAGCATCAGTTACCGATTGTTGACGGTATCAATCTAACCCCTCAACAAAAAATCGCCTGATGCCACCTTTTGCCCCCATCAAAAGGAAAGAGTTAATTCGCCAGTTGAGAAAGCTGGGATTTTCTGGTCCTCTGGTAGGAGGAAATCATCAATATATGGTGCAGGGAAAGTTAAAAATCTGGATTCCTAATCCACACCAAGGAGATATCAGTAAAAGCTTGCTGGCTAAAATTTTACAACAAGCAAATATTAGTAGAGAAGAATGGGAAAAATTACGTTAAACAATTCTGTCTTGGAAAAGTTAAAAGCTGTTCTCAATTGAGCAAGATGAAGATGGCAGAAAAGGGGTTTCTTTGAGAAACCCCTTTTCTGGACTGTCAATCTCTTGTCTCGATTAATTCGGGGACAAGTTCGGGAATAAAACCTGGTTCAGCTAAAGAACCAGTAACATGATGTTCAAAGACTTCTGCGGGGGGAAAAGTTTTCTTGACTTCCTGAGATTGCGGATCCGTAGAAGGTAGCCATTTAATTAGGGGTAAAGGTAGGAGAGTAGAGAGATTAGTAATCACCACCAATAACCAAAGGTTATCAAAATTAGTTTCGGTGACTCCCAACCAATGGGTTAATAAAGCGCCGATTTCTTGGGAAACTAATCCTGACATATTCCAGATAGACATTAATAAAGCGAATAGAGATGCTTCAATGCCCACGGGACAAAGACGGGCCGATAAAATTAAGACGGGTAAAAAGGCAATTTGTCCCATGACGGTGAGGATGAGACTATCCCCCAAACTAAACCAATGATCGTCAATACCGAGCGCTCGATTAGTATGGGTAACTAAGAGTAGGGTAGTCATCCCTAAAAGCGCAGAAATCACCGTACTCCAACCCAAAATTAAACGAAAGGAAATCGCTTTTAAAAACCGTTGATATACCCAGATGCCCAGGATCGAGGCTAAACTGGTGACTAAGCGCACTCGTCCTAAAAATTCCGGTTCAAATCCTAACTCGTTGGTGGTGAAGTAGAAAAAGGCAGAATCGGCGCTAGGGGTAGCCTGCCAGAGAAAAATAAAGGCAGTGGGTAATAAAATTGATTTTTGTCTAATTGCTGACCATAATTGCCCGATTTGCTCCTTGACTTTGGGCGTTGATTGTGCATCATTGTTATTCTTGATTTTTTCCTCTGTAATTAAAAACGCCATGGCTGAGGCAATCAGGGGAAAAATAGCCGTGAGAGCGAAGACAGGACGAGTACCGAGGTGTGCCAGTAACCAACCTCCCAGATAAGCCGTAATTAAGCCGCCTAGGGCCGATATTCCCCAAGTTAAGGACTGTAGAGAACCGGATTGAGTGAAGGACTCTCTGCGGGCCCGTTCTACTACCAAAGAATCGACGATGACATCACTAATGGTGACAGAAAGGGAACCAAGCAGGATCGCCGCCGCCGCTTGCCAAGCATTCTCCACCACAGTGGCTAGGGCTAACCAAGCTAAAACCCCGAGAATTCCCGATAAAATTAGGTAGGGCCGACGACGATAGCCGAAAATAGGCAAACCATCCGAAAGAAAGCCAAAAGCTGGTTTAATCACCCAAGGAATCGCCGCCACTCCGATTAATGCCCCCATCTGGGAGGGACTCAAGGCCAAATCGTCTTTTAAAAAGAAGCTAACCGCTAATCGGGAGAGTCCGAGAATGCCCTGGACGAAATAAACCCCTAAAATGCCAATTAATTCGGGATTAGGGTCATTTCCGAACAAGATACTCTCTTTAAGGAATTTTTTCCCGCGATCGATGCCAAGGCGATTAATAAGCATGAAGTTTCATAAATATTTGTTACTGTCTCTATAATAATGATTGATCGCTCGATCGGTGCGTTAGCTGTTAGGGTTTGGCTGTTGAGCTTTAGGTTCTGGCGGTTGGGTATTGGGTTTTAGGGTTTTAGTTGAATTTCCCTGCTCTCCACTTCTCTATTCCCAATCGGCATAACAGACTCATTGTCGTGTTATTGGGAAAGTTTTTTGCGATCGCCCTGTTAATATACAGAAAGATTTTTAAAAAAGTGTATATTTCGTGTCATATATAGAAAGTTACCGTCTAATATGGTTGGGTTTCTCCTTTCACTCAAGCTTGAGTGTTAGTCTATGTCAACAAGGAGTAGCTTATGAATTGCGATCCAGGAAAAGAAATTTTCGATCTGTTATTAAATTCTCTAAAAGACAATAAGACTGTTCATCTTAATATAATTTGGTCAACAATGGGCTTGCAATTGGCAGCAATTGGGTGGCTCGTAACTTCTGAAAATGCACGAGAATACTTGGCAATGAACAAAAAAATTATTCGGTTTTTATTGCTTGCTGTAGTCTTTTTGTTTTTTGCTCATATTTTGATGATAATTGACACTTTCACAGCATCCGAAAGATTAGCTAAAGCTATTACAGAGAATGCCTTCTATACAAAATTTATTAACAATCAGGAAACTTTTAAGTTATATTCGTTAAATGGATTAACAGTTTTAGTAAGATTGTCCTTTACTACCATATTGTATATTGTTTTAGCTTTCTTAATTGTTTCTGCTGGGAAATATCCCAAAAAAACTGGTAATTAGCTGTAGGGGCGTTCCCTAAGGTCAGTTCTACTACTGCACCGATCGATTTTGGGGAACGCACCCTACTCATTCATTAAAGTTGATAAGTCTAGGTGATCTAATATCCTCTGCTAGATTAGCACTTAATTGGGGATAGATCATCTACTTCTTACATTAGTATGATCGCTGCTCTGGTAGTGGTGGAGGGTTCATAAAAAAATGTGCTAATCGGCATAACAGGCTTATTGTCGTGTTATGGGGAAAGTTTTTTGCGATCGCTCTATTAATATACGGAAAGATTTTTTTTAATGTGTATTTGATGTGATACAGGGAAACTTTCCGTATAATCCTCAGTTAGGTTTACCAACAAAGGCGAGAGATGAAAAAAGTTCTAAACGTAGGTGGCAACAGCAAGGCGATTCCGCTTCCGCCCCAATATTCAGAATTTGAACACTTGCTGCTCGATATTGACCCGAAAGGTTCACCAGATATTGTGTGCGATGCGCGTAATCTTACCACCCTTGAAAGTGGTCAGTTTGACGCTGTTTACTGCTCACATAACCTTGAACATTACTACCGACACGATGTACAGAGAGTCCTAGCTGGGTTCCTACACGTACTTAAGGACGGCGGTTTTGCACATATTCGGGTCCCGGACATCCAGGAACTGATGCGGATCACAATTGACAGGGGTTTAGATATTGATGATGTCCTGTATCAATCACCGGCAGGGCCAATTATGGTTCTAGATGTCCTTTACGGTTATAGCGTTGAAATCGAGCGCAGTAAAAAAGACTTTTTTGCCCATAAGACCGGTTTTACACATAAATCGTTGTTGAAAGCCTTGCAAAAGGCGGGCTTTTCAAAGATATATAGTGCCGCTCGCAATCTTGAAGTGTCTGCTTTGGCATTCAAAGTGGCGCCAGACCATGATACACGATTACTTTTCAACCTCCCTCCTGACTAACAGCAATCGTTTTGTATGGCCTACCTAGGGTTTGCTAAATAATGGTAAAACCCTTTCAAAATAAGGCTTTTGACCTGTTAAAACCCGATTTTAGTGAAAGAAAATAGTGCGATCGCTATTGCCGTAGCCGTAGGGTGCGTTCCCTAAGGTCAGTTCTACCACTGCACCGATCGATTTTTGGGAACGCACCTTGCTCATTCATTGAAGTTGATAAGTCTAGGTAATCTAATATCCTCTGCCAGATTAGCACTTAATTGGGGATAGATCATCTACGCTGGTAGTGGTGGAGAGTTCATAAAAGAATGCGCTGATCGGCATATAGCGGTATGCACTTGCATGAGGTACAATAGAAGAGGACAATAAATTATAGACCTAGGCAGGAGCCACGACCCGATGAAGCCCTATTCTTTAGACTTGCGACAAAAGATCATCGAGACCTACGAGGAGAATAACCTCT
>NZ_JADBUB010000152.1:0-5237 GCF_020245865.1 Microcystis sp. M169S2 | reverse complement strand
GGGCGAAGCATTCGGGCAATAACCTATCGGTGAAACCGTAGATTTTTTATCCGAATGCTTCGCCCCTACAGGACGCGGGCCGATGAAGACGCAAGGTTTTGAAGCACGATTCTCTCAAAATCTTGCACCTGTTTCGCGAGAATAGACCTCGTTTCCACACATAAACCAGAAGAGCCGTTCAAAAAACTTTATAAATAATATTGATTGGTTTGTTTATAATAACCCCCATTAATACCCACTGAAACCATAATAAATCATAAGTAAAAATCAATGTTAATAATCGATTCTAATCTATACTAGAGATAAACGTGGGTTGGATTGAAGCATGAAACCCAACGCTGACGGCGATGATTGAGCCGCTTCTTGGCATGGTAACGACTAGGGCCGTCCCAAGTGCGGGAAACGGCGATTTTAAAATTTTCACCCTTTATTCAGGAAAAAATCATGTCAACTCCTTTTTTAGTTAAGGATATCTTCCCCGGTTCCGTTGGTTCCGACCCCCTTTATCTGACGGCATTATATAGTTTTACCAATAAATGTTAGAACAAAGATGTAGATGTAGGTTGCTCTAATGGGAAGTTTTGTGACGACAAGTAGTATTGATGATATTTATGGGGAATAATGAATCTAGAGGATCGCCTAACTTTCTGATTGACAGCGACTCGCCATGAACCCAACAACCGCCAATTATGATGAACCCTAGAAAGAAGCATTAACCGAGTATTTTTTACCTAGAAAACGGGTTTCTCGGAGAAACCCGTTTTCTGGATAAGACAAAAAAACGTTTCGCTGACAAACTCTATTCAGTTATCAGTTACCAGTTATCAGTTATCAGTGACTAATTGGAAACAAGTAGCAATCCCTTTGCTATAATCGTCATGGCACACCTGAAAACAAAAGCGACTACTGGGAAACTGCCAGAACGGGAACAGTGGAAGTGGAAGTTAATCAGGGGATTGTATGAAAAGGAGTTCGAGAGAGAACAGATAATTAAACTGTTTGAAATCATCGACAATATGATGACTTTATCCCCTGAATTGCAGTCAAGTTTAGAGAGTAAAATCAAACAATTTGAGGAGGAAAGAACCATGCCTTTAATAAGTAATATGGAGTTACGAGGAAGGAAAATTGGTGAGGAAATTGGGGAGTTACGAGGAATGGAACGCGGTAAAGAAATAGGTAAGGAAATTGGAGCGTTACAAAAAAGCCGCGATGCCATAAAAACAGTTTTAACTGTGCGTTTTGGACAAATTTCTTCAGAAATTGAAGAGATAATCGGCAAAATGACTAACCCTACTATCTTAGAAGAGCTACTAAAATTAGCAGCTACCGCTAATTCTCTCGCAGAATTTAAGCAGTCTTTGGCAAAAATCAATATCTAGAAAACGGGTTTCTGCGAGAAACTATTTAGAAAATGGGTTTCTTTGAGAAACCCGTTTTCTGTTTCTTTGAGAAAACGGGTTTCTTGTAATAAATGTTAATTTTTGTTATGAAAACCTTGAAAGATTGGCGATTCTTTGCGTAAAATAGCCGCAGTAATCTTTCTAGGTCAGCGTCATGACTTCTATTAATACCCACTGAAACCATAATAAATCATAAGCAAAAATCAATGTTAATAATCGATTCTAATCTATACCAGAGATGAACGTGGGTTGGCTTAAGTACTTAAGCAAAATTAATGACACAAATCTAACCCCCCCTTGCCTCTTGCCTATCTCCACTAGGAAATTTATTTTGCACCACTACCTAACTGTTTAATTTTCACCCTTTATTCAGGAAAAAATCATGTCAACTCCTTTTTTAGTTAAAGATATCCTCTCCGGTTTATCTGGTTCTGACCCCGGCTATCTGACGGCGGTGGGCAATACCCTGTACTTCCGGGCCTTTGACGGCGTTAACGGTACTGAATTGTGGAAAAGCGACGGCACGGCCGCAGGTACAGTTCTGGTCAAAGATATTGTTCCCAGTTTCTCTGGTTCCTTCCCCCGCAATCTAACAGCAGTGGGCAGTACCCTGTTCTTCACTGCTGATGACAGCGTGAACGGTCGGGAATTGTGGAAAAGCAACGGCACGGCGGCTGGCACGGTTCTGGTCAGAGATATCCGCCCCGGTTCCTCTAGCTCCGGCCTCTTCAATCTAACGGCAGTGGGCAGTACCCTGTTCTTTACTGCCGATGACGACAATGACGGTCAAAAGTTATGGAAGAGCGACGGCACGGCGGCCGGTACGGTTCTGGTCAAGAATATCCGCCCCTACAATCTGACGGCGGTGGGCAGCACCCTGTTCTTCCGTGCCAATGACGACGTGAACGGTGGGGAATTGTGGAAAAGCGACGGCACGGCGGCCGGTACGGTTTTGGTCAGAGATATCCGCGCCGGTTCCTCTGGCTCCTTCCCCAGCTATCTAACGGCGCTGGGCAATACCCTCTTTTTCACTGCCGATGACGGCGTGAACGGTCGGGAATTATGGAAGAGCGACGGCACGGCGGCCGGTACGGTTCTGGTCAAAGATATCAACCCCGGTTCTCTTGGTTCCGTTGGCTTCTCCATCCAGAGGACGGTGGTGGGCAACACCCTTACCCTGTTCTTCACTGCCGATAACGGCGTTAACGGTCTTGAATTGTGGAAAAGCGACGGCACGGCGGCCGGTACGGTTTTGGTCAGAGATATCCGCGCCGGTTTCTCTAGCTCCAACCTAGAAAATCTGACAGCAGTGGGCAGCACCCTGTTCTTCACTGCCGATGACGGTGTGAACGGTAAGGAATTGTGGAAAAGCGACGGCACGGCGGCCGGTACGGTTCTGGTCAGAGATATCCGCGCCGGTTCCTCTAGCTCCAACCCCGGCAATCTAACGGCAGTGGGTAATACCCTCTTTTTCACTGCTTTTGACGTCGTAAACGGTGAGGAATTGTGGAGGAGCGACGGCACGGCGGCCGGTACGGTTTTGGTGGCCGACACCCGCCCCGGTGCCTCTAGCTCCAACCCCAGCAATCTAAGGGCAGTGGGCAGTACCCTGTTCTTCAGCGCTGATAACGGCGTTAACGGTGCTGAATTGTGGGCTGTGAGTACGCCCGCAATTCCCACCCTCGCTATTGCCGCCACCAATGCCAGTCAAACCGAGGGCAACAGTGGCAGTAAAGCTTTCACTTTCACCGTCACTCGTTCGGTTATCACCACGGGAAGCAATAACGTTAACTGGGCAGTTATCAGCAGCGGCAGCAATGCCGCCAATGCCACTGATTTTGTCGGGGGATTGTTCCCGTCAGGAACCGTGAGTTTTGCCCCGGGAGAAACCAGTAAAGTGATTACTGTTAACGTTCTGGGAGATACCACATTTGAACCGAACGAAAACTTTACCGTCATCCTCTCCAATCCCACCAACGGCGCTACCATTACCACTGCTACTGCTATTGGCACTATCCAAAATGATGATGTAGCAATCCCCATCCTCACCATTGCCGCCACCAGCAGCAGTCAAACCGAGGGCAACAGTGGCAGTAAAGCCTTTACCTTCACCGTCACTCGTGCGGATAACATCACCGGAAGCAATAACGTCAGTTGGGCAGTTACCGGCACCGGCACTTTTCCCGCTAACGCTGCCGATTTTGTCGGAGGAGTGTTACCCAGTGGGGTAGTGAGTTTTGCCCCGGGAGAAAGCAGTAAGGTGATTACTGTTAACGTTCTGGGAGATACAACGATAGAACCGAACGAAAACTTTACCGTCACCCTCTCCAATCCCACCAACGGAGCTACTCTCGGCACTCCATCTACGGCAACCGCGACCATTATTGACGAGGACTCCGTTCCTTTTTTAGTTAAGGATATCTACCCCGGTTCCTTTGGTCCCTACCCCAGCAATCTGACGGCCCGGGGCAATACCCTGTTCTTCACTGCCTATGACAGCGTTAACGGTGAGGAATTGTGGAGGAGCGACGGCACAGCGGCCGGTACAGTTGCGGTCGCCGACATCAACCCGGGTGACTATGGCTCCTATCCCGGCAATCTGACCGTGGTGGGCAGTACCCTGTTCTTCCAGGCCTATGACAGCGTGAACGGTACTGAATTGTGGAAAAGCGACGGCACGGCGGCCGGCACGGTTCTGGTCAAAGATATCTTCCCGGGTTTATCTGGCTCCGGCCCCCGCAATCTAACGGCAGTAGGCAGTACCCTGTTCTTCACTAACGCTGGATTGTGGAAAAGCGACGGCACGGCGGCCGGTACGGTTTTGGTCAAGAATATCAGCCCCGAACCCAGCAATCTAACGGCGGTGGGCAGTACCCTGTTCTTCAGTGCCAGAGGCGATAGCGGTAATGAATTATGGAAAAGCGACGGCACGGCGGCGGGTACGGTTCTGGTCAAGAATATCCGCCCCGGTTCCTCTAGCTCCGACCCCCGATATCTGACGGCAGTGGGCAATACCCTCTTTTTCACTGCCGATAACGGCGCGAACGGTCGGGAATTATGGAAAAGCAACGGCACGGCCGCGGGTACGGTTCTGGTCAAAGATATCGGACTCGGTTCCTATACCTCCCTCCCCCGATATCTAACGGCAGTGGGTAATACCCTGTTCTTCACTGCCCGTGGCGACTCGAACAATGAGGAATTGTGGAAGAGCGACGGCACGGAGGCCGGTACAGTTCTGGTCAAAGATATCCGCCCCGGTTCCTTTAGTGGCTCCAACCCACGCTATCTGACGGCAGTGGGTAATACCCTGTACTTCATTGCCAATGACGGCGTGAACGGTCGGGAATTATGGAAAAGCGACGGCACGGAGGCCGGTACGGTTCTGGTGGCTGACATCAACCCCGGTTCCGGTTACTCTGGCTCCAACTCCCAAAATCTAACGGCAGTGGGCAACACCCTGTTCTTCACTGCCGATGACGACGTAAACGGTGAGGAATTATGGAAGAGCGACGGCACGGCGGCCGGCACGATTCTGGTGGGCGACATCCGCCCCGGTTCCAATGGCTCCAACCCCCGTAATCTGAGAGTAGTGGGCAGCACCCTGTTCTTCACTGCCGATAACGGCGTTAACGGTGAGGAGTTGTGGGCCGTGAGTACCCCCGCCATCCCCACCCTCGCTATTGCCGCCACCAGTGCCAATCAAACCGAGGGCAACAGTGGCAGTAAAGCCTTTACCTTCACCGTCACTCGTGCGGTTAATACCACGGGAACCAATAACGTTAACTGGGTAGTTACCGGCAGCGGCAGCAATCCTGCCAATGCCACTGATTTTTC
>NZ_JADBUB010000151.1:0-17307 GCF_020245865.1 Microcystis sp. M169S2 | reverse complement strand
TTAATTGAGGGAATGAATACCAAAATAAAGCTTATTAAAAGAATGAGTTATGGATTTACCAATTTTCAACATCTTCGACTTAAGCTGTTTGCTTGCTTTAATTCATAACAAAAATTAACACACGAAAACCAGAAGAGCCGTTTATTTAGAAATGTAACAGAAAAAAATAAGGTTTTGGTCGTAGATACAGCGAGTCAAGGTTAGCTTTATTGTTATTGAGAAGGAATTTGAAATTGCTAACTTAATTCACCTAGTGGTGCAGAAAACTCCTGAAAGACTTGCTGGACAAGGAGTCCGAGTTACATAGGGGGTTAAGAGGAGCAAGTTTGAGATGCTTAAGTTCCCCAAAGTCCTCCCTATGTTAGCTCCTCTCCTTTAACTTCAACTACTTGAGCAACTAAGTCAATGGATTAAGGGATAATCTCGATCGCAGTAGCTTTGCTCTAGGCTACTGGACTTAGTTAGTACAAAATGACTATTGCAGACGTTTTAAGCGTTCTTGGAGAATTTGGGCTTGTTTTTCGGACTCTGCTAAAGCTTGCTTCGTTTTTTGGATTAAAGCTTCTGGAGCTTTTTCAACAAAGCTAGGTTTATTTAGGCGATCGCTCAAACTCTTGATTTCCCCTTCTACTTTAGCTAAATTTTTCGCTAATTTCCCAGCCAATACCGATATATCAACCAATCCGGACAGGGGGATGAGGATTTCTACCGTAGCGACAACACCAGCGATCGCTTGATTGACTTCCTCGGTTAATTTGGCCGTCAAAATTAAGTTTTCGATCTTGGCCAAGTCTTTTAAGTACACTTGTCCGCGTTGCAAAATAGCTAATTCTTGGCTGTTTTCTGTCTGTAAAATTGCCGTGATCGTTGCCCCCGGTTTAATCCCCGCTTCGGCGCGCAAATTACGCAACACCCGAATACTTTCAATTAATAAATCAAAAGTATTTTCTAAGTCTAGATCGATCAGAGAACTATCAGCTATTGGATAGGTTTCTAAAGCCAAAACTTGCTGATTTTCTTGGTTTAAATTATGCCAAATTTCTTCGGTAATATGGGGCATAAAGGGATGTAATAATTTTAATGTCCCTGCCAATATAAAAGCCAAAGTTTGCCGGGCCGTAGCACAGGAAACCGATTCTTTATCCTTCCATAAACGAGTTTTCACTAACTCGATATACCAATCACAGAAATCGCGCCAGATAAATTCGTATAGACCTTTTGCCGCTTCCCCCATGCCATAATTTTCTAGATAATCTCTAGTTTTTTGTACTGTTTGATGATAACGAGATAAAATCCAGCGATCGGCTAATTCTAAATTTTCTAAAACTGGTTCTCCCAATTCTTCTGGGGTTTTTCCCTCCAGATTCATCATGACAAAACGGGAAGCATTCCAAATTTTATTGGCAAAATTTCGGGCCGCTTCTACGGATTCCGATTCATCGGTTTTACGGTTATATTGCAGACTGATATCCTGTCCTGCTCCTGCCACTTCTCGAATTAAGGTATATCGTAAAGCATCGGTTCCATATTTATCAATTAAAATTAGGGGATCGATGCCGTTATTGGCAGATTTAGACATCTTTTTGCCGTTTTCATCCCTAACTAAACCGTGAATATAGACATCTTTAAAAGGCATTTGTCCCGTAAAATAGCCCGCCATCATCGTCATTCTTGCCACCCAGAAAAAGATAATATCAAAACCGGTGACGAGGGTTGTGGTGGGATAATAGGTATCTAGATCAAGGGTTTTTTCTGGCCATCCCATAGTTGAAAATGGCCACAATCCCGAGGAAAACCAAGTATCTAAAACATCGGGGTCTTGTTGAATAATTATATCCTCTCCATACTCTTGTTTGGCCTTAGCTAAAGCGGAGGTTTCATCCCAGGCAACGACGAAGGGAGTATGGTTAGTAATTTCGTTGTTAGTTTCACTGATAATATACCAAGCGGGAATTTGATGACCCCACCACAGTTGTCGAGAAATACACCAATCTTTTAGTTTAACTAACCAATCGCGATAAACTTTTGTCCATCTTTCTGGCACAAAACGGGGCGAGTTTTCCTGATCTAAACAGGCTAAAGCTTTTGTGGCTAAAGGTTCAATTTTAACGAACCATTGGGTAGATAAAAGGGGTTCCACGGGAACTTTACCTCGATCGCTATAGGGGACGCTATGGCGATAGGCTTCAATTTTAACTAAAAAACCGTCTTCATCGAGTTTTTTAACGACATTTTTGCGGGCAACAAAACGATCTTGACCTGCGAATATTCCGGCATTTTCGTTTAAACTGCCGTCTAAATTCATGATATTAATAAAGGCTAAATTATGGCGTTTACCCATCTCAAAATCCTTGGGATCGTGGGCCGGCGTAACTTTGACGCAACCGGTACCGAATTCGGGATCCACCAATTCATCGGCAATAATCGGGATTTCTCGCCCCATTATCGGTAAAGTGACGGTTTTGCCGATTAAATGGCGATAACGGGGGTCTTGCGGGTTGACAGCTACACCAGTATCACCGAGCATGGTTTCGGGCCTTGTGGTGGCGACTTGAAGATAACCGCTACCATCGCTGAGAGGATAGCGAAAATACCAGAGATTTCCCTCAATGTCCTTGTTTTCCACCTCTAAATCGGAAACGGCCGACCGGGATTCCGGACACCAGTTAACTAAGTATTGACCGCGATAGATTAATCCGTCCTCATAGAGTTTGATAAAAGCAGTACGGACAGCGTGGGAAAGTCCCTCATCCATGGTGAAACGTTCCCGCGTCCAATCGACGGATACCCCCAAGCGCCGCAGTTGATTAACAATGGTACTACCGGACTCCTCTTTCCATTGCCAAGCGCGTTCGAGGAATTTTTCCCTTCCTAGTTGATAACGGTCGGTTTTTTCGGCTTTTAATTGGCGATCGAGTATAGCTTGTACTGCAATACTAGCGTGATCCGTCCCTGGCAGCCAGAGGGTATTTTTGCCGGTCATGCGTTTGTAGCGAACGAGTGTATCAATCAAGGAACTCTCGAAAGCGTGACCCATGTGGAGACTACCGGTAACATTGGGAGGAGGGATAACTATACAGTAGGTTTCGCCGCCTTTTTCGGGGTTTGCTGTAAATATTTCTTGATTTTCCCAATATTGCTGCCATTTCGTTTCTGTGATCTTGGGATCGTATTGCTTCGATAGTTCCGAGGTCATGATGGGGGGATTCTACAATTCTTAGTTCTTTGTCAATTGTCCCACATTTGGGAGAGATCAAATTCCTGTTTAGTTGCTGGCTAAAAATTTTCAAGAGTCCTAAGCTAAGACGTATTTAAACCGCTTATTCTTAGATTAGCCGAATCTCCTCCAATCGCTTTACTGTTGCCTCTTGCCTCTTGCCTTTTGCCTCGTCTCAACAAGCAATTTAAATTACGAACAGCTTATCAAAATAGCTGTTATCTTTTGTTCGGCTAAACCTAGATAATTTATGGTAATTCTTTTGCATCTCACCAGTATAATAATTGCTATAATCAATTGGGGGACTCAATCAATAAATTATGACCATAGCCACTGATAAAAGTACCTATAGCTTTGCCGAATATTTAGAACTAGAGGAAACGGCAGCCTATAAAAATGAGTATCAAGACGGGGAAATCGTACCGATGACAGGAGGCACTACCGATCATAATAAAATTGCTCTCAATTTTGCCGCTTATTTAAAATTTGCCCTCAAAGGACAGAAATATAATATTTTTATCGGTGATGTGAAATTATGGATAGCGCAATATCGTCAGGCAACCTATCCCGATGTGATGCTAATTGAGGGTGAACCAATTTATTATGAAACTGGCAAGACAACTGTTACCAATCCCAGATTAATAGTAGAAGTCCTCTCAAAATCAACTCAAAATTATGACCAGGGCGATAAATTTCTCTATTATCGTTCGCTGCCGGAATTGCAAGAATATATTCTCATTAGTCAAAGTCGTCCATATATCATGCAGTATAACAAAACTGAAGAAAATAAATGGCTATTAACGGAATACGAGGGCGAAAATGCCAGTTTATCTTTAACTTCTGTCAATTTCGATCTCAGTTTTCAGGAAATTTACGAAGGAGTTACTTTTAATATAATCAATGATTAAACCGGTTGTTTTAATCAGCTTAAGTTAACCAAAGAATCAATCAATTATGACCATAGCCACAGATAAAAGTACCTATAGCTTTGCCGAATATTTAGAACTAGAGGAAACGGCAGCCTATAAAAATGAGTATCAAGACGGGGAAATCGTACCGATGACAGGAGGCACTACCGATCATAATAAAATTGCAGGTAATTTTTACTTTTATTTACGCCTAAAGTTGCCACAGTCCAACTATAAAATATTTATCGGTGACGTTAAATTATGGATAGCGCAATATCGTCAAGCAACCTATCCCGATGTGATGCTAATTGAGGGAGAACCGATTTATTATGAAACTGGCAAGACAACTATTACCAATCCCAGATTAATAGTAGAAGTCCTCTCAAAATCAACTCAAAATTATGACCAGGGTGATAAATTTCTCTATTATCGTTCGCTGCCGGAATTTCAAGAATATATTCTCATTAGTCAAAGTCGTCCATATATCATGCAGTATAACAAAACTGAAGAAAATAAATGGCTATTAACGGAATACGAGGGCGAAAATGCCAGTTTATCTTTAACTTCTGTAAATTTCGATCTCAGTTTTCAGGAAATTTACGAAGGAGTGATAAGTAGCTGGTTATAATTAAGTAGTCGTGCAAAATTAATTTCCTAGTGAAGATAGGCAAGAGGCAAGAGGCAAGAGGCAAGAGGTGTTTAGATATGTGTAATTAATTTTGCTTAGGTACTTAAATTAAAAATGGATTTTAGGTTCGATCCCCCCTTAGTACTAGGGTTGATTCATAGTAGGGTTGATTCATAGTAGGGTTGATTCATGAATCAACCCTACCTTAATAAGGGTGGTGTCTGATAATTTTTAACGCCTACCTACTTATTTAACGATTTGCCTTGAATTTTCGTTTTTTTGCCGGTATTCTCGCCAAGGAGTCGGGAAATCTATCTCTATAGGCTCAATTTTGCCGCTAAAGCGATCGCTACCGGGAAAATGCGATGTTCTTGCACTTGAATGCGTTCGTGGAGACTAGCCGCGGTATCATCCGGGAGAATGGGAACCACTGCTTGCATTAAAATCGGTCCACTATCTACCTCCGCGCGAGCGATATGCACAGTACATCCGGTCACTTTCACCCCCGCAGCTAAAGCTTGTTCCACGGCGCGCACACCCTTAAAACTGGGTAGTAAACTAGGATGAATATTGATCACGCGATCGGGAAAAGCATCTAGTAAAACCGGGGTGACAATTCGCATCCAGCCAGCCATAATTACCCATTTTACGCCGTATTCTTGGAAAGTTTCGACTATTGCCCGATCGAGTTCTTCTCTGGGTTTAAATTGACGATGATCGAGGAAAACCGCAGGGATATTGTAGTGATCGGCTCTTTCTTTTACCTTGGCATCGGGATTATTGTAGATGAGGACAGGAATCCGGGCATTTAGCTGTTTTTTGGCGATCGCTGCCGCTAAAACAGCAAAATTGGAACCACTACCAGAAGCCATCACTCCTAAAGAGAGGGTTTCCTCTAGGGGAATATCTGCCAAACTGAGATCGGGGGAAATTAAACTGGGGGAAAAACTCATAAATTCAGTTATCAGTTATCAGATTTAAGTTATCAGATTTAAGTTTTAAGTTAATTAGTTAGTTATTTTCATCTTGATCCCCATTTACTGATCACTGTTTACTGTTTACTGTTTACTGTTTACTGATCACTGATTACTGATCCTATCCCCGTTGTTTCAAACCGGTTTCAATAGCGGCAATGACTGTTTCTATGACTTTAACGCGGGCGAAATACTTATCATTTGCCGCTACAATCGTCCAGGGGGCGACGGGGGTGCTAGTGCGGGCTACCATGTGATTAACTGCCACATGGTAGAGGGGCTGTTTTTCCCGATTGCGCCAATCTTCATCGGTGAGTTTATGTTGACGATAGGGGTTATTTTGGCGCTCATTGAAGCGATTTAACTGTTCTTCGGGGCTAATATGTAACCAGAATTTGACTAAAACACAGCCTGAATGGGTTAATTGGGCCTCAAATTCGTTAATTTCTTGATATGCCCGTCGCCAATCCATATCTTTAGCGAATCCTTCCACTCTCTCCACCAAAACCCGTCCATACCAACTGCGATCGAATATACCGATAGTTTTGGCTGCGGGTAATTTGCGCCAGAAGCGCCAGAGATAATGATAGCGGTGTTCTTCCTCCGTCGGGGCAGCAAAGGCAATCACTTGATAACTGCGAGGATCGAGGGTATCGGTTAAGCGTTTGATCGCACCTCCCTTACCGGCGGCATCCCACCCCTCAAACAGGACTAAAACGGGAATATTTGCCTGAAAAATCTCTAATTGCAGTTTTCTTAATTCCACCTGTGCCTGACGCAAACGGATTTTATAGTCTTCTTTTTCCAATTTGGCACTTAAGTCCACTCTCCCTAGATAATCGGGTTCTGTGGGCAGTAATTGGGCTTGGGGTGGTAGATTGACAGGAGGTTCGATCGGTAATTGGCGCTGATCCAAAGCTTGAGCGATCGTACCGACTAATTGGGAGAGAACTTTTACCCGGGCCCAACGTTGACAGTTGCCCTCCACCAATATCCAAGGAGCGGCCCCCGTGCTAGTGTAGGTAATCATTTCCTCGGCTAAACTGGCATACTCATCATAACGTTTGGCCTGCTGCCAATCTTCCGGACGCACGCGCCAAGATTCTAGTTCATTTTCGGCGTATTCTTTGATGCGTGACTTTAATTCCTTTTGACTGAGGTGAATCCAGAATTTAGCGATCGCAACCCGATCATCAAATAATTGTCGCTCAAAGGTGTTGATATCGCGCATGACTAGGGGAATCTGGGAGGAGGGCAATTTATTTAAGAGTCGATCCTCTAGTAGATGGGTGTACCAACTGTGATAAAAAATGCCGATACTGCCCTTTGCTGGCAGTTTTTGCCAAAATCGCCACAAAAACGGGTAACTTTCCTCTTGGGGGGAAGGGGTTAAAATTGGATGGACGGTAAAACCCCGAGGATCCATATAGTTAACCATTTTTTTGACTAAAGTTCCCTTGCCTGCCGCCGCCCAACCTTCCAAAACCACCACCACGGGTAATTTACATTCCCAACAGGACTTCTGTAGCGATCGCAGTTGTTGCATTAAATCTTTAATTTGTGATTGATAAGTTTCCTTGTCAAGGGAAAGAGATAGATCGAGGGGACTTAACATGATGGTCAAATAAAAGCAAAATTAGGGTATAAAGTTATAGACAAGTCAATCTCAAATAGGTCTTTCGCGTGTCTCAAGTTAAACCTACCATTCTCGTCACTGGCGGTGCGGGTTATATTGGTTCCCATGCAGTTCTAGCGCTCAAAAATGCCGGTTATTCCGTCATCGTACTCGATAACTTATCCTACGGTCACGCCGAAATCATTAAGGATATATTAAAAGTTGAGTTAATTGTCGGTGATACTAGGGATCGATCGCTGCTGGATAATTTATTTGCTAGTCGTGATATTGCCGCCGTCATGCACTTTGCCGCTTTTATTGCCGTGGGGGAATCGGTGCAGGAACCGGCTATTTACTATCAAAATAATGTTAGTGGTAGTCTGACTCTTTTGCAAGCGATGATCGCCGCCGATGTGAAGAAATTTGTTTTTTCTTCCACCTGTGCTATTTATGGAATGCCCAAGGAAATTCCGATGACGGAAAATCACCCTCATCATCCCCTCAGTCCCTACGCTGCCAGTAAGGAAATGGTGGAACAAATTCTTAGGGATTTTGATTCGGCCTACGGTTTAAAATCGGTGGCTTTTCGTTATTTTAATGCTTCCGGAGCGGATCCCAGTGGTTTATTAGGGGAAGATCACCAACCGGAAACCCATTTAATTCCCTTGGCTTTATTAACTGCCCTGAAAAAACGGGATTCCCTGTCAATTTTCGGCACTGATTATGATACTCCCGATGGTACTGCTGTGCGTGATTATATCCATGTTAATGATTTAGCACAAGCTCACGTTTTAGGCTTAGAATATCTCTTAAATGGGGGCGAAAGCAATGTGTTTAATTTGGGCAATGGTAACGGTTTTTCTGTGCGTGAAGTGATTGAAACAGCGCGAGCGGTAACTGGTTTAGATATTCCCGTAAGCGAAAGTCCCAGAAGGGCAGGTGATGCCCCGATTTTAATCGGCAGTAGCGATAAAGCCAAACAGGTTCTCGGTTGGCATCCCCAATATGCCGATCTTAAGGTAATAGTTGAAAACGCTTGGAATTGGCATCAAAAAAGACACGCTTAACAGCGATCAAGTACTAAACTTTAGTATTATCAGATTGAACAATTCTATCAGTCGATAACAGTAAAAAACTGCTAGAGGCTGATAGTTTACCGCTATAAGCTTCCCTAGAATCCTCTCGAATACAATGCTATGAATAACAAAATAATCTTAACATTTATAGGCTTGACTTTTTTAGCAAGTTGTGCTGATAGTAAACAGTTTCAATGTCAAAAAATCTATCGCATTGCCAACGAAGTGGCCCAAGAAACCAAATCCCTAACCAACGGTCAAGGGAGAGAAATTGACCAAAAAAGTTGGCTATTAGCCGCCGATAAAATCGAACAGGCCGCAGAAAATATGAAAAAATTAGAAGTGAAGGATACCGAACTAGATAAATATAAGACCGCTTTCGCTCAAGTTTATGAAGATTATGCCACTGCCACTCGTGAAATAATTCAAGTTATCGAAACTCGCAATAAAAACGGGGCAAAATTAGCACAGGAAAAGGTCAGAAAAGCCGGACAATTAGAAAAAGAAACTGGCGAAGCTTTTAACACCTATTGTCAAGCACAGTAAGGCAGTTATCAGTTATCAGTTATCAGTTATCAGTTAGAAGGTGTTGGGTTTTTGGGGTATTAGTGGAAATTTCCCCATTTCCCCATTTCCCCATCACCTCACTCCTATACTTTAGGGTTTAATTGCGTACAAAGTACCCACATTTTTACTGTGAGGCATCCTGGAAAAGATGATAAAACCGAAGTCTTGCAGATGTTTGACTAAAGCACCGGGACCCTTTTTATGCCATTCCATCATGATAATTTTCATCTGTCCCAATTGACCAGTTGCCGCTAAAGAATCGAGGATTTCGTATTCGGAACCTTCACAATCAATCACAGTTTTTGATAAAGCATTGCTTGTCTAGCCTCAATTTTTTAGGATGGATGAAGGTAATTTTATGGACAAGTTTGACAAAGTTTGATAGGCTTGTCAAGAAAATCCCTCGTCTCTGAGCATCAGAAGTCAGGAAACCGATCTCAAACAAGGTTACACAGACCATCAGGAGTTAACAAGCCTTGAATTACTCTGATTTTATATTTTGGTGGATATTAATCCTTTTTAGCGTTCCTTTCTTAACGGCGCGCTACCTGGCGAAGTCCTTCAATCTCTGGCGAGGTGTTTTTGATGGGGTCGGATTAGCGGCACTGTCCCTGATCCTGTTTTACTACGCCAGCCGCACCAGTTTCCTCGTTTTCATCGTCTCCCTAGCCTTTAACTACATTATGGTCTGGCTAGTGCTGAAAATGAGCGGCTGGAAAGCGAATCTCCTAGCCACTATCGTTATCGTCATCGATATTCTCGTCCTCGCCTACTTCAAGTATTTCGGCTTTTTTGTCGAGGAAATCATCGGATTATTCGTTTCTCTCCCCCCTAACTGGAAGGAACTCTCACCGATTCCCGTGCCTAGGCAAATACCGCCGGGGGTATCCTTCTACACCTTCCAGATGGTGGCTTTCGTGGTGGACTCCCTACGGGAAAAGAAAAAGAAACCCCTAGCCGTTCTCGATTATGTCAATTTTATCTCCTTTTTCCCCCAGATTGTCGCAGGTCCGATCGAGCGTCGCCGGGATTTATTACCACAAATGGAGGGATTTCGCCTCAAATTTACGGGAGAAAACTTCGAGAAGGGTTTGCGTTGGCTTTCCCTCGGTTTATTTATGAAATTTGTCCTCGCCGATAACATTGCTCCCTACATCGAATTAGATAAGATGATCGACAATGCTTGGTATATCTGGTTTGAGGCCTTTTTATTCACCCTGAGAATCTATTTTGACTTCGGCGGTTATAGCTTTATTGCTGTTGGTTTGGCCTATTTTGTCGGGGTTAGATTAGAATTAAACTTTTTAGCACCCTACACATCCCAAAGTATTAACGAATTTTGGCGACGTTGGCATATTACCCTTAGCACTTGGTTTCGAGATTATGTGTTTTTACCCCTGATGGGTTCCAATAAAAGTTGGGCCCCTTTTTATCTATTCATTACCTTTACTCTTTCAGGTTTCTGGCACGGTGCGGCTTGGAATTTTATCTTTTGGGGTGCTTACCACGGGGCATTATTATTATTACTGCGTTATCTAGGCCGACCTTTCTATGCTTTCGTCGGAAAATACGTTTCTCAGCCGCAAATTGTCTCCTGGGCTTTAACGCAATTGGCTGTCATTTTTGGTTGTCTCTTTTTCATGGAGATTAACACCAGAAGATTAATCGGCAAAATTCTGGTTATTGCCAATCCTTTCAATTATTCCTTAGCTAATATCGGGGAGATTTTTAGTTCCTATAGTCTCAATCAAGGAGCAGTTTTAAGCGTCGCTTTAGTTCTTGGTATCATTGTTTTAATCCTCGAACATCTGGCTATTGCCCAGAAAAAGTTTGAGTATGAACTATTGTTATCGCCTTGGCTGTCTAAAATATTGCTAGGTTTAACTATTCTCCTAGCTTCCACTAATACTGGTGACTTTATTTACTTTGAATTCTGATGAATACTAAATCTTTTAACATTTTCCCCTGGTTAGCCTCTCTGGGAGTCGCTTGGTCCCTCGGCTTTGTTTATAATGTCATCTACGGCGGCGAATTAAGCTGGTTGCGGATGATGTACGAAGAAAAATCAGCGATCGCTGCTAGGATCGAGGGACCGCGGCGTTTAATCGTCACGGCGGGATCGGGGGCGCATTATACCATAAATTCGGAATTAATGGCCAAAGAATTGGGAATTCCGGTGGTTAACCTCGGTTTACAGGGGGACATCGGGTTAAATGTCATTGCTGCTATGATTCTCGAAAAAGCACGCAAAGGGGATGTCATTCTGCTGATTCCTGAATATCTCATGCTCATGGATGAGGACGGTTTTAATCGCGGCGAAGGACTTTGGGGGTCCGCACCTTTTAGCGTCGCTATTGGCAAACCAGGGTTAGGTGGAATACCTTTAAAAACCATGATCGAGGATACTTGGTTATTAGGTATTCCGGGGATGCGTCCAGTCACTAAATCGATGGTTGATTTATTCACTAAAGGCAGAATGACGGGTTATCTTTCCGATCCAATGACTAATACAGGTGATCCGACTATAGTTAAGGAAAGAACAGGGAAATGGTGGCAAATGACTTTTAATACTCCTGCCTCTGCTCACTCAATTAAAGCTATTGAAAAACTCAAGAAAGATTTAGAAGCAAAAGGGGCGACTCTGGTGGTTTCTTTGCCCTGGGTTTATGCTAAAAATGATGATAAAACCGTTGCTAATATTCGCAAATCTGCCGAAGAATTAAGTCTGGTTGTGCCAACAATTTATGATCCGAAAGACTTGAATATTAAGACCGATTCTACCATTTTTGCTGATACCCATTATCATCTTTTGCCCCCAGCAAGAATTATTCGTTCAGAACAATTAGTTTCGGAACTGAAACCCATCCTAAACACAACTGAGAATAAAAATCCATGAATAAACCTATAACTAAGATTTGCATTCTGGGGGGGGGGTTTGGCGGGTTATACACGGCACTCGATCTGAGTCTATTAACAGCAGTAAAATCGGGTCAATGGCAAATAACTTTAGTCGAACCAAAAGACCATTTTCTCTTTACTCCCCTTCTCTATGAACTAATTACAGGAGAATTGCAACGCTGGGAAATTGCTCCTTCCTACCGTCAATTATTAACAGGAACTCAGGTTAATTTAAAACCTCAAAAAGCTAGTAATATTGACCTAAACAATCATCGAGTATATTTAGAAAATGAGGAAGTTATAGATTACGATTACCTCGTTTTAGCGGTGGGAGTGCGGAATCGTTGGCCGGCTATACCGGGGTTAGCTGATTATGGGCTGACTTTTCGGAGTTTAGAGGATGTGGAAAAATTACAAACAGTAATTCATGACTTAGAAACTAAAGGAAAATCCTCAATTAATTTAGCAATTATTGGCGGCGGTCCCAATGGGGTAGAATTAGCCTGTAAAGTGGCTGATCGTTTAGGAAAAAAAGGCAAAGTTCACCTAGTGGAAAGGAACGAGGAAATACTGCAAAACTTCCCTAAATCGGTGCGTGTTGCTTCCTATCGTTCCCTTTTAGCCAAGAATGTTAGTATCTATTTAAACACGGGATTAAAGGAAGTTACCGCTAATTCCATAACCATATTTAAAGATAATACAAATGAGGTTATCCCCATTGATTTATTATTGTGGACAGCAGGAACTGAGGCACAGGATTGGATCAATAATTTAGATTGTCAGAAAACAGCACAAGGCAAATTATTAACCCGTTCTAGTTTACAATTAATTGACTATCCCGAAGTGTTTGCCCTTGGGGATATCGCCGAAATTTATCCGAGTAAACAGGTAATTCCTGCCACAGCACAAGCAGCCTATCAAGCAGCCAGTGTAGTAGCCAAAAATATCTCGGCAGTGATCAGAAAAAAATCGTCCCAACCCTATTATTATCTGCATTTAGGTGATATGTTAACCCTGGGTAAACAATCAGCCCTTGTCTCCAGTTTTGGCCTTAATATTACTGGTAGATTAGCTGATATAATGCGTCGATTTGTCTATATTCTGCGTTTACCCAGCCAACGCCATCAGTTAAAAGTGTTTCAACATTGGGCAAAAAAAATTCTTCTCCGACTCCGTTATTCACAGGTGTTATCTAAGCAACCGATTGAATCAAAAAATACTCGTTAATTGTAGTTAAAATTCATGAAAACCTTTCTCAAAAGTATGGCAGCACCTTGGCAAACAATCCAAGTAACAGAGTTACAAATTGATAATTATCTGCTGGAAAACTTGCATAAAAACCCAAAATATGATAGCCCTAAAAAACTAAACCGCTACGAATTGTCTGTATTGCTGTACCACCGCATTTCACTTCTCAAGATTGTTCAGTTTGTGGGACGAGAGTTCAAAAAACATTAAGCACTAGAACTCATCAATGCCCTAATTGTCAAACAGTCTTAGATAGGGATCATAATGCAGCAATAAATATTCTTAAAAAAGGGTTACAATATTTGGGAAATCATCTCAATGCCTCGACTTCGCTCGGCATTGACACTGAGCGAAGTCGAAGTGTCAACGGTACTGTTAGGCAAACAGAAACCGACCCAAACGCCTTGGGAGAGTCCGGCCTCTGGGTTCTTAATGGAGACATTGAGAATCTAAGCCGTCTCGTTGAACAAGGAATTTCTAACAGCAATGTAGAAAGAATCCCCCGTCAAGCTACGCTGTGACGGTGGGAGTATGTCAAAATCGATACAAAATATCAACGACTAGGATTAAATGGCTACTCATATTGTTACTGGTGTCGCGGGTTTTATCGGTTCTAACTTGGCACAAAAGCTTTTAGAACAAGGAGATCAGGTGATCGGTATCGATCAATTTAATGATTATTACGACCCCAGTTTAAAGCGCCAAAATGTCCATATTCTAGCAAACTATCCCGAATTTAAGTTAATTGAAGCGGATATACAAGCCCTTGACTGGAGACAACTGTTGCAAGGAGTAGAAGTATTATTCCATCAGGCAGCCCAAGCAGGAGTCAGAGCAAGCTGGGGTGATGGATTTCGTCAATATACCGAAAGGAATATAAATGCTACTCAAATTATTCTTGAGGCCGCTAAGGAAACCCCTTCTTTACAACGGATGGTTTTTGCTTCCACCTCCTCGGTGTATGGCAACGCGGAAACGATGCCGACTCCAGAAACCCTTTGTCCCCAACCAGTTTCACCCTACGGCATCACCAAATTAGCGGCAGAAAGACTCTGTTGGCTATATCACCAGAATTTTAACGTTCCCGTCACTGCCTTGCGTTATTTCACCGTTTATGGACCGAGGCAACGTCCCGATATGGCTTTCCATAAGTTTTTTCAAGCAGCGATCGCGGGTAAACCGATCGGTATTTATGGAGATGGAAAACAAACCCGCGATTTTACCTTCATTAGCGATGCTGTGGCCGCTAATTTAGCCGCTGCCGTCGTGCCGGAAGCGGTGGGGGAGGTGTTTAATATTGGTGGTGGCAGTCGCGTGGTTTTACTGGATGTCTTGGATACCATGGAAAAAGTCATCGGTAAACCCATTGAGCGATTGCATCAAGGATTGGCCCGGGGAGATGCCCGTCACACCGCCGCCGATGTCACCAAAGCGCGTACTATTCTAGGTTATAATCCCCAAGTCTCTTTAGCCGAAGGATTAGCCCAAGAATGGCAGTGGATTCAGGGATTATATTGTTAAGTTAATTAGGGTTGGCTGAACATCAGTGGAAGCCTTGCTAAAAAATGGTTTCAGGGTTCCGCTTCCCAGTGCGCGAGGTCACTGTCTTATTCTGACTTGCCCGACCAACGACCGACTCCTAACCCCACCAACCAACTTTTTCAGCCAACCCTAGTTAACCTTTTGGCAATTATCTGGATGACCAAAAATAAAAGAGTGCTGATTTTAGGGGGAACGGGGGAAGCGGCGGCATTAGCGGCTAAAATTGCGGCAATTCCGGGTATAGATGCCATCGCTTCCTTGGCCGGTCGCACGAGAGAACCGATTACCCTCACAACTCCCTCTCGCCGGGGGGGGTTTGGTGGTGCCACCGGGTTAGCCAATTATCTACGCCAAGAAGGCATTGATTGTTTAATTGATGCCACCCATCCCTTTGCCGCACAAATTTCCTTTAATGCCGCTCAAGCCGCCTCGGATTGTGGTATTCCTCGATTAATGTTAAGTCGTCCAGCTTGGGAAAAAGTATCTGGAGATAATTGGATTGAAGTAGAAAACAATCAAGCGGCAGCGAATATTTTATCGGGGTTAGCACCGCGAATATTTCTCACTATTGGTCGGCAAGAACTGGCAAGTTATGCACATCTAAAAAATATCTGGTTTTTGATGCGGATGATTGACCCTCCAGAAGCAGATGCCATCGTACCGATTGGAAAATTATTGTTGGAACGGGGGCCTTTTTCCTTACAGTCAGAGCGCTCTCTTTTGAGAGAATATAACATTGGGACGATCGTGAGTAAAAATAGCGGCGGTGATGCCACCTACGCCAAAATTATCGCCGCTAGAGAGTTGGGAATAACCGTGGTCATGGTACAACGTCCACCCGTACCTGAAGGAGAAAAAGTGGCAGATGTTGAAAGTGTCCTGGCATGGTTAGAAAAAATATGACTCTCTTGATTTTTCTGGGAAAATCATCAGTAAGGTTTGCTGAATAAATGTGAAATATAGACGAGGTAAGGGGTTTGTGGGCCTGTTTGGCGAAGCAGCTGCCAGATTTTCAAGTCCTGTCAGGGCGAAGCATTCGGGCAATAACCTATCGCTGAAACCGTAGATTTTCTATCCGAATGCTTCGCCCCTACTTTTTGCTGCAAACCCTAAGTAGTGGTGCAAAATTAATTTCCCAGTCGAGACGGTCGATGGGAAACAGCTATCAGTTATCAGATGTTATTTTTCAGTTCACTGATTACTGTTTACTGATCACTGATCACTGAAAAACTTCCCACCTACTCTAGGAAAATTACACTTTCACCACGTTGCTAAAAGAGATTTTCAGGTAATCATCTTCCATTTTTGCCCCGGAAGGTTTCAGGGCTGCCAAAGCTTGGGGTAAGACTAAATTACGACGGTGATTACCGATGCGAATATTTAACTCGTCTCCAGTTTTATTTAGCTGTATTTGTTCCTTGGGTATGCCGGGTAAATATAATTCCAGACTGTAGTTATTTTCCTGTTGAACTATCCGAATGGTGTTTTCTTGGTAATAAACTTTAGTCGGATCTTCCCCAGCAAAAAGAGTTTCTTTCAGTCTTTCCAAAGCGGGTAAACCACACATTTCTTCGGAGTATAGAGGAACTTCCTTAACCGGTAAGGGATGAAAATTATCGTAAATTTCCTGTTTATAACCCTGTTGATTTTCTTTCCAACGAGCAAAGAAAGGATCGGTTACTTTGTCGGGAATAATCCGATTAGCAATAATCAAATCGGTGGAAACATTATAGAGACTTAGGTAGGCATGGGCGCGTAAAGACTCCTTAATCACCATTTTTTCGGGGTTTGTCACCAAACGTACCGAGGTTTGAGTATTATCGGTCAAAACCTTTTCTAAAGCCTCAATCTGCTCATAAAACTCGTAGGGAGCATCCATAACCTCCTTGTCCGGTAGGGAAAAACCGGCGATCGGTCGAAAAAAAGGTTCCACCAGTGGTCGCAATGCCACCGACATTCCCTGTAAAGGTTTGTAAAATCTTCTCATGTACCAACCGCCCACCTCTGGCAAACTCAACAATCGTAAAGCTGTCCCCGTGGGTGCGGAATCGATAATCAACACATCATAAGTACCCTCATCGTAATGGCGTTTCATACGAACTAAGCCGAAAATCTCATCCATTCCGGGTAAAATCGCTAATTCTTCCGCTTGCACTCCATCTAAACCCCTAGCTTGCAATACCTGAGTAATGTAACGTTTTACTGCGCCCCAGTTGCCTTCTAATTCCATTAGTGCATCTAACTCTGCCCCCCAAAGATGGGGACGTACCAAACGAGGATCGTGACCTAATTCGAGATCGAAACTGTCAGCGAGAGAGTGAGCGGGATCGGTGCTGAGAACTAGGGTTTTATAGCCAAGTTCGGCGCAGCGGAGTCCTGTAGCGGCGGCGACGGAGGTTTTACCCACGCCTCCTTTACCGGTCATGAGAATTACACGCATGGGGGCTGATTCTAAGAAAATTTACATTACTTATTATTATTATGACGGGAAAGTGGTTCTTCCGAACTTACACTGTAGAAAATTACCCAAGCTCCCTCTCTGTCCAGCAATGCTCTAAAGTTGATAAATATCAATCTAACAAAAACTCAAAGCCTTAGTATACAAGCTTTACAAGCATGAGTTGTTGATAGTTT
>NZ_JADBUB010000150.1:2500-5155 GCF_020245865.1 Microcystis sp. M169S2 | reverse complement strand
GTCGGCAACCCGACAAGTATCTTGGCCACGGTGAAGTTTCACAACCGAGTTCGGGATGGAATCGGAGTGGTGCCATCACGTTAAAGACACCAGGAAGGGTAGAACCCTCAAGACTGCAAAAGCTAGGAAAAAAGTGGTGAAAGAAGAATCAGGTCAAGCCCTCGGTCGGTTAGTACTCCTCGACTGCACTCGTTACCGAGCTTCCATCTAGAGCCTATCAACGGGTAGTCTACCCGAGACCTTACTGGCTTAATGCCATGAGAGCAATCATCTGGAGGTGGGCTTCCCACTTAGATGCTTTCAGCGGTTATCCGCTCCGCACATGGCTACCCTGCGTTTACCGTTGGCACGATAACAGGTACACCAGCGGTGCGTCCTTCCCGGTCCTCTCGTACTAAGGAAGGCTCCTCGCAATGCTCTTACGCCTACACCGGATATGGACCGAACTGTCTCACGACGTTCTGAACCCAGCTCACGTACCGCTTTAATGGGCGAACAGCCCAACCCTTGGGACCGACTTCAGCCCCAGGTTGCGATGAGCCGACATCGAGGTGCCAAACCTCCCCGTCGATGTGAACTCTTGGGGGAGATCAGCCTGTTATCCCTAGAGTAACTTTTATCCGTTGAGCGACGGCCCTTCCACGCGGTGCCGTCGGATCACTAAAGCCGACTTTCGTCCCTGTTCGACTTGTGGGTCTCACAGTCAAGCTCCCTTCTGCTTTTGCACTCTATCGTCCCATTTCCAACGGGACCGAGGGAACCTTTGCGCGCCTCCGTTACCTTTTAGGAGGCGACCGCCCCAGTCAAACTGCCCACCTGAAACTGTCTCCCGCCCCGATTAGGGGTCAGGGTTAGAATTCTAGCCTCGCCAGAGTGGTATCTCACCGTTAGCTCCACCCTCCCCACGAGGAGAGTTTCAACGCTTCCCACCTATCCTGCGCAAGCGAAGCCCGAAGCCAATTCCAGGCTACAGTAAAGCTTCATAGGGTCTTTCTGTCCAGGTGCAGGTAGTCCGTATCTTCACAGACAATCCTATTTCGCCGAGTCTCTCTCCGAGACAGTGCCCAGATCGTTACGCCTTTCGTGCGGGTCGGAACTTACCCGACAAGGAATTTCGCTACCTTAGGACCGTTATAGTTACGGCCGCCGTTCACCGGGGCTTCGGTCGTCAGCTTCAGATTACTCCTGACCAACTTCCTTAACCTTCCGGCACTGGGCAGGCGTCAGCCCCCATACTGCGTCTTACGACTTGGCGGAGACCTGTGTTTTTGGTAAACAGTCGCCTGGGCCTATTCACTGCGACCCTCTTGCGAGGGTACCCCTTCTCCCGAAGTTACGGGGTCATTTTGCCGAGTTCCTTAGAGAGAGTTATCTCGCGCCCCTTAGTATTCTCTACTTCCCCACCTGTGTCGGTTTCGGGTACAGGCAATTAATGATTAACGTGGTTCGGGCTTTTCTAGGAAGCTTGATCAACGCCACTTCCCTCCCGTGGGAGGTGGGACTCGCGTCTTAGCTCCTGGTGTTTTCGCCACCTCTCATCGCCTCGACTGCTTGCACTGGTAACCAACATCCAGCTGACGTTGACCTTCTCCGTTCTCCGGCACAATCATTAATCGGTACGGGAATGTTAACCCGTTGTCCATCGACTACGCTTTTCAGCCTCGCCTTAGGTCCTGACTGACCCTCCGCGGACGAGCCTTGCGGAGGAAACCTTGGGGTTTCGGGGTGTGGGATTCTCACCCACATTTTCGCTACTTAAGCCGACATTCTCACTTCTATAGAGTCCACAGCTGCTTGCCGCTACTGCTTCACCCCCTATAGAACGCTCCCCTACCACAGTTCGCCTACGCTCACTGTCCACAGCTTCGGTAGATAACTTAGCCCCGTTCATTTTCGGCGCAGGAGCGCTTGACCAGTGAGCTATTACGCACTCTTTTAAGGATTGCTGCTTCTAGGCAAACCTCCTGGTTGTCCATGCACTCCCACCTCCTTTCTCACTTAGTTATCATTTGGGGACCTTAGCTGGTGGTCTGGGCTGTTTCCCTCTTGACGATGAAGCTTATCCCCCACCGTCTCACTGGTAGTTTTTTTAGCCGTATTCAGAGTTTGCCTCGCCTTGGTACCGGTCTCCCAGCCCGCGGCGAAACAGTGCTTTACCCCGACTAAACTTCCACTACCGCTGCGCCTCAACACATTTCGGGGAGAACCAGCTAGCTCCGAGTTCGATTGGCATTTCACCCCTAACCACAGCTCATCCGCTAATTTTTCAACATTAGTCGGTTCGGACCTCCACTTGGTTTTACCCAAGCTTCATCCTGGCCATGGTTAGATCACCCGGGTTCGGGTCTACAAATTATGACGCTTCGCCCTATTCAGACTCGCTTTCGCTGGGGCTGTGGGGTCTTCCCCCTTCACCTGCCATAACCTGTAAGTCGCCGGCTCATTCTTCAACAGGCACACGGTCAGACGTTCAATCGTCCTCCCATTGCTTGTAGGCTAACGGTTTCATGTTCTATTTCACTCCCCTTCCGGGGTTCTTTTCACCTTTCCCTCGCGGTACTGTTTCTCTATCGGTCACACGGGAATATTTAGCCTTACCTCGTGGTCGAGGCAGATTCACACGGGATTTCACGTGCCCCATGCTACTCGGGATGC
>NZ_JADBUB010000015.1:0-24590 GCF_020245865.1 Microcystis sp. M169S2 | reverse complement strand
TTTCCTTTATCTTTCCGAAAGTCCTTGACTTGTTTTAGTTTTTCTATTAAGCTCAACATATATTTTAAAAGTTGGCGGTCACTTATCATTTTACAAAGACAGTGATCGCTTTTACTTTTGATATTCTGATGGGAGAATGAATCAGCCCTACCCTAACCCCAGCGACTAGCGATGGGCATTCGCCAACCAGTGCCAAAAGCGCGATCGCTAATTTTTAGTCCCGGGGGAGCTTGTTTGCGCTTAAATTCGGCATTTTTAACTAATTTAATCACTTTCTGCACAATTTCAGGCTCAAAACCGGCGGCAATAATTTGTTCGGCGGATTGATGGCGATCGATTAATAGTGCTAAAATAGCATCTAAAATCTCGTAGGGAGGTAAAGAATCTTGATCCTTCTGATTGGGTTTTAATTCAGCACTAGGAGCTTTATTAATCACATTGAGGGGAATAATTTCCCCGTGCCGATTTAACCAGCGACAGAGGGAATAAACCCTCGTTTTCGGCACATCGGCAATCACTGCTAAACCACCATTCATATCACCGTAAAGGGTGCAATATCCCACCGCCATTTCTGATTTATTGCCAGTGGATAATAGTAAATGACCGAATTTATTAGAGAGAGCCATTAATAAATTACCGCGAATGCGTGACTGAAGATTTTCTTCAGCAATACCGAAATCAGTCCCAGCGAAAAGACCCTGTAAAAGTTGATCATAAGCGGTCATAATTTCTTTAATTGCTAACTTCTCACTTTTGATACCTAAATTATTAACTAAAGCCACTGCATCGCTAATGGAATGGTCGGAACTATAGGGAGAAGGCATCATCACAGCGAGAACATTTTCTTTACCTAATGCGTCGCTGGCAATAGCGGCAACTAAACTGGAATCAATGCCACCACTCAAGCCGAAAATTACCCGTTTAAAACCGCATTTCTGCACATAATCTCGCACTCCTAAGACTAAGGCTCGATAAATTTCCTCATCTTCATCGACGGGTAAAGGATGAATAACTGCGGGTAACAAATCTTGATTAAACTCGATCAATTCTAGGCTAGAAGTAAATGCTTGGGCGCGATAAATCACTTCTCCTTGTCTGTTAAAAGCCACGCTGTCACCATCAAAAATTAAATCATCATTACCTCCCACTTGATTGACATAAACTATAGGTAAATTATATCTAGTGGCACTATGGGATAATAAAGATTCTCGCAATTTTTGCTTACCGACACTATAGGGAGAAGCGGAAAGATTAACGATTAAATCCACTCCTAAATTAGCTAAATCGGCGATGGGATTAACTGCGTATTGACGCTGACCCCAAAATTGTTCATCATTCCAAACATCTTCACAGATAGTTACACCGATTTTTACATTATTTTCTGTTAGTTGAAAATATTGACTTTCTTTCCCAGAAGCAAAGTAACGATCCTCATCAAAAACATCGTAGGTAGGCAATAAACGTTTAGTAAAAATTTGTTTAATCTCTTGACTTTTCAACAAAGCTATGCTATTAAATAACGGCTTTTCTCCTCTGACCGTTGCCGAGGGATTTTTTTCGACAAAACCGACTAAGACGGCTAATTTTTCTGGTAATTGTTGGGACAATAATTGCAATTGTCGAGACATTTTCTCCACAAAACCCAGATTTAATAATAAGTCTCTGGGAGGATAACCACAGAGGGATAATTCCGGGGTTAAAAGTAATTCTGCTCCCTGATTAAATGCCGTTTGAGCGGCCTCTAAAATTCTTTGGGCATTTCCTTCGATATCTCCAACAATGGGATTTAATTGAGCGATAGCAATTCTCATATTTTTTCCTATTTAAACAAAAACTAAGGGTTGATCTTTAAAGGGAGCAAAAGCTTTTTCATCAAAGCGATATAAACTAGCGGGACGACCGGCACCACGAGAGACTTTTAAACCCATATCCTTGAGAAATCCTAATTTCAATAGCCGATTTCTAAAGTTAGAATAATCACTAAAATTTTTACCTAAAATTGTCTCATAAAATTGATAAAGATCATTTAAAGTAAATAATTCTGGTAAAACCTCAAAAGCGACGGGACTATATTCTACTTTATTGCGTAATCTTTGCCAGCCATATTCCAAAATTTGACCGTGATTAAAGGCTAAATCTGGCACTTTATCAATCATATACCAAGTGATATTATAATCCCGTTCAGTGATTAACTTTGCTTCTTCAAACCGCACTAAAGCGAAGTAACTCACCGATAGATAACGTTTCCCAAAACTCTCGGCCGCTGCCGGGGAATCTCCCTCTGGACTGCCAAAAGTATATAACTGTTCCAGATAGAGATTATTGACGCTAATTTTCTCGGCTAAAATTCGATAGGCTGCCGTTTCCAGTGATTCCCCATTTCTCACTAAAGTCCCGGGTAAACTCCAGTAATTACTAAAAGGTTCTTCCCGTCGTTTAATCAGAAGCACCAGCAGCCGATTTAATTGGGTATCAACGGAAAAGATCACGTTATCAACTCCCACTTTAAAATCAGCTAGAGATTTATTAGCTAGGGTGTTTGACGGTTTCATGCGTAAAGTTTTTGACCTTCGATATAATCTTTAATCGGTGCAGGAACAGCCTGTTTATCGCCTTTTTCTCGATAATCTGTTGAGGATACAGCCGGAGCAAATACATCGGCAATCAGACAATCACCCCCTAATGTTTGCAGTTGTTTAATATCATCTTGATTAATAGGATATCCTGGACGGGGAATCACGAGAATTTTGACTTTTTCTAGTAATTCTTGGCTGCGATACCAGTGCTTAATTTGTCCAGCTAAATCGGAACCAATGACTAGGGTATATTCCTCCTGTTCTCCCCAAATTGCTTGCGCTTTTTCCACACTAATTAAGCTACGTCGATCGCTTAATTCTCGTCGCAGTTGTATATTATCCCTTGGGGGTTGAATATCCCGGATGAGCAAATTTAACATCCTCAGACGATGTTCGAGACTGGTTTGATGATTTTTAAAGGGATTATCGGCGGCCCAAACTGCAACAATATCGTACTGTTCCGATAACCATTTTAGTATGGCTTGATGACCGGCAGTAGGAGGATCGGCACTGGTTCCAAAAAGGGCAATTTTAAGCATAGGATTCAATTGCTTGCTCACTGAGGGATTAGTTTAACTCTGCTCAAGCTTGGCAAAAATTAACTTCTCCCCATTATAGTTGATTTTACCAAAATAGGGCAAGAGGATCAGTGATCTCCTGCAAAAGTAAGTTATCGAGCCGCTATCGGGTGAAAATATCTAAAACCCCGGATAAATTCTACATAATTTTAGGTTTTATGAATAGGATAGTTATCTCTTATCTTTTGTCTGCTATCGCCGTTCATTCTTTTTTCGGTGATATTTTAAGTTTTGCTGTAAATTTGACTCCAAACTCCATTCCTAACTCTAATTCAGCCTCCCATTCGAGATTCCGTTTTTTGCAAGCATTATTAAACTCATCATGAACTTTATCAATCAACTGGCTTAAGTCATCAATTGCCTGCTCAGGATCGATGAAGAGTGGAGCTAAAATCACGGACTCATCTTCACTTTCGCCAGATTTTTCAGTATTTCGACTCAGATCATCTCGTTGTACAACAACAATTTTAGGTTCTAAGGAAACAATTTTGAGTTTTTGAGTTGGCTGGAGATTATCAGACATTTAATCTTTCCTAAATCTTGATGAATAATAGAGGAAACCACGTTAAAGCGAAATAAATAGCTTTTCTAGTTTAAGAGTTTTTTGAGGATAATCAATGATTACCTTTAATTCTTTGAGAATGTCCCCCCCTAAAATCCCATCAATATAGTATTGTGAGAATACTCCCGGAAGAGAGCCAAAAAAAACTTCTGTTTCACTAAACAAAATAGAACCTATTTCCAGTCTATCAAGCCTAGCAGTCCTATACCAAGAACTACCCGTTACACCACTTCCCCGAGCAGATGATTGAGATGTCGGTAAATCTAGAAAGTCTAATAAATCTGGATGAAAGACAGTCACCTGTGACCCCGTATCTAGTAGGACATTAACCGTTCTTCGGTTGTCGTTAAACTCAACAGTGACTGGAATCACCCACATAGACAATCTCTCAAGATTGTGGTCTCCCTCAAATGTATGTTCAACGACAATGACGGCCATGTAGAGTAAAGATGATGGAGCAAGGATAAAAGCTGTAGCGTTGATAGCCAAGACTCATTATCAACTTTAAGCAACTTTACTTCCGTCAACAAGACCTGTATAAAACAAATATAAGTCTCCCTTCAAATGTTTAGTCTCTTGTATCAGCTTACTTTTATCGTCTGAATACCCAATAACCTTACCTTTCTCTGGCCAGCCATATTTGTCGCACCCAGTGATCTCTACGACCACCCATTGATCGGGGTAATAGGATGAGACATCGGTGATGCTCAAATCCTCTGTTTTGTGGCTAAGTGCTTTCATTGCCAAGTTGGTGGCTTTCAATAGGCTTCCCTCCAAAATATATCCGTTATAGATAAGAGGTCAACCAACAATTGTTGCAATGTTTAACCAACAATTGTTGCTATCATTAAACAATAATTGTTGGTACTCCATTTCAAAATATGCTAACTAGCTCGAAAATACAGCCATGAAGACGCTCTCGTCAATGCCCCAAAACCTATCCGATGCCGAAAGGCAAGCAAGCAACTGTGGTTTGTATATTTCCAAGCTACAAGCTTTGTTGGCAGAAATCGAACCCCCATCTGAAAAATACAAAATGCTCCTGTCACTGTGTGATGCCCAAAAGCAGGCAAGAAACTGTGGTTTGGATATACCCAAGCTAGAAGCTTTGTTGGCAGAAATCGAACCCCTATCTGAAAAATACAAAATTATTTTCTATCTGGCGGCTACAGGTCTTTTTTCTGCGGATGACCTCGCTGAAATGTTCAATCATAGCAGCGGCAAAAATCTAAACGCAGATTTCAACAAAAATCTAGGATCCCATCTTAAGGATTACCTTGAGTTAGATGACAGTGATCGTCTGGGAATTACTTCCCTAAGAAGGATTCTCTTTAAAAAGGGCTATCTTGTTGACATTAATGACGATGAATTAGTGAGAGTTTTGCCAACACGCTACGCTGAAAATTCTCAATTAGAGCAGTCTTTTACTGTCAGACACAATTAGTGCGGATGAGAAGACCACCAATCAAGGAGATTGATTTAAAAATGGAAAACACAGAGTTATTGTGCGAGATACCAACATCGGTCACTCCCCGTGCTGACATTATTAATGATTTGTTAGCTCAACTAGACAATGAACAGGATAGCGATATCCGTGCTGAAATCATAAGGAAATTAGGGGAATATCCTGAGCCTCAAGTGATTAAAAAACTTTGGGATTTGAGAAATAATCTCGAAAACGAATCTGATGATTTTGTGCAGTACGAAATCAAGCTTAGTTTGCATAAAGTGACTAATCATCCTAGTATAAATATTGATTTTTTTCTGGATAACTTAGAGGTATTCCCATCAAAAGATAACAATTCTCAAGCTCCAAAAGTCTTAATTGACGCTGCTCTGATTGAAGAGTTTTTATTACGAAATCAGACGACTCTTAACAGTGAAGCTACTAGGGTTATGGGACTTGTTTTAGAGGGAAAAATTAATCCTTACTTTGGAGAAATGGGATTAATCAAAATTTGGCATAATATCAAAAATCTGAAATCTCAAGAATATGCCAATCGTTTGATCATTGAACTTCTGAGTAAAATTAACGTCGGTCAAGTTAACTTGAAAGAAATTGACCTAGAAAAATATCCCAACGTTAATTTAAAAACGGCAATTCAAGTTGAGATTGCCAGAAAGTATAGCCTAGCAGGTATTATCACCATCGCAGATCGAGAATTCATTGCCAGTGGATATCCTTTTGTGGGTTCTCCTTCCTTATTCTTACAGTTTTTAGGGGAAGATACCTCGCCAGCTTCTATCGAAAGAACTCTCAAAAATCTCGGTAAAGCGGCAATGGAAAATGAAAAAGTAAAACTCAATCAGCTTTTAGAAAACGAGCCTCAACAAAACTTATTCTTTGAAGATAATCTTTTCCTTTTTCAAGGCTGGAAAATTGAGAACTTTGAAATTCTCTGTGCCAATAACAATTTAACTTCTGCGACAGTTATCTTATGCAATACAAAAACCCAAGAGCGTTACACTGAATCGGCCTTTAAAAAAAGTTCAGTAGATGCACTTTTTACTGCTTTTAATGAGGCTCTAGCTCATTTAGTTGAGGTTAAACATACCCTTAAATCTATCTATTTAGCCAACTTGACACCGGGTCAACAAGGAGCCACAACTGTCAAGGCGGTGGTTGAGTATGATGGTAAAGAAGTTATTACCATCCACACCCATGAAAATATTCTCAAGGCTCATTTTTTCGCCTACGTCAAAGCGATGATTGCCGTTTATACACCCGATGAATATCACCCCGATATTCATAGCACACAAGAATTGACATATTTGCACAAAATTGGCGAACGAGATTTTCATGGACTGAATTTCAGCCAAGTCAATTTAATGGATGGTGAGGCCAATCTTTCCGATGCAAAATTGATGGCATGTAACTTCAGTCAGGCTAATCTTTCGAGGGTTAATTTAACTAATGCTGATTTAACAGGAGCCGATTTAAGTCATGCCAATTTGAGCAAAGCTAATTTAACGGGAGCTAACTTGACCGATGTTAAATTAGATGAAAATAATCTAACCCTCCTTGATGGCACAATTTTGACTAACACAATTATGCCTGAAATTAACATTGAAATTAGCGGCGAATCCCGTTTAGAAAAGGTTGCTCAACTACTCAAACACATTGATCCTAAAAGTCAATCTCGAATCTTGGCTGTTCACTCCATGACAGATTGCATCTGGTGGGATAATCCCCTTGGTCAAAAATTCTGGGAAGTGAACCAAGAACTAATAAAAAGAGGGATTTCTATTCAACGAGTCTTTATTCTTCCTGAAGCTCGGAATCCAAAGCATTTACAGGTGATTCAGGAACAACTTAACTCTGGCATAGAAGTTGCTTGGATTTGTCAGGAAAAAGCCAAAGATGTTGAAGGCTATCGTTGGGATAATACCAACCTATTGATTAGCGAAAACTTATCTGTTCCCAGAAATTCTTTTACAGCGAGAAGAATTATGAATGGTCAAACAGAATCAGGTTATATTTCCTATCAAACAAGAGTTGTCGAGACAGATAAAAGTATCTTTAACGCTCTATGGGAAAAATCTGAAAAACTCTCTACTCAAGCTAATATTCAGGAACAATTAGCAAACCTGAATACCTGACCCCGAACTTTATTGTTTTATTAACTAATGCTCACAATGCGATCGCTCTTTCTATTCTATTTTGATAAAAAGCGATCGCTAAAAAGTGAGTTCTCGGTCGTTTGTCACACAATCCTGAAGATATAAATCAATTAATTCCTGATAAGAAATTCCTTTTTCTTTTGCTTTTTTTTCAAAGAAATCAATGACATCAATCCTTAAAGGTAAAGTGACCTGCCGCTTGAGTTGTTGAGCAAAAGGATTAGGACGACTTTTCATATTAGCGAGATCATACTCTGATTTCATAAACAATAACCTCGATGAGGACAGTATAGTATTTTGTTTAAATTTAACGACTCAATTATAGTACATACAATCAAATTAACGATAGTTCGCTCTTAAAAAATTTTTCTCTCTCACCTCAGAAAAACTGCGATCGCCGTTCTAATTCTATTTTGATAAAAAGCGATCGCTTCCCCACAATCCCTAAAAAATAACCATAAAATTAATTAATAGAATATCGGAGAAAGACAAAGATGATTATCGCTCAAGAAAAACCAACTATTGCGACAGTCACCAAAACCCCTGTCACTTTGGAAGCATATCGGGCGATCGCTGAAACTTCTCAGGAACGTTATGAATATTGCCATGGAGAAATGATTCTTATGCCTGGAGGAACCGCAACCCACAGCGCAATTGCGATCAATATCTCGGTTTTTTTGGGATTTTTATTGAGAGATAGGGATTTTCGTCTGTATAACAGCGATCTGCGGTTGTGGATTCCTGAATATCATTGTGGAACCTATACCGATCTCATGATCGTTAACCATGAACCGGAATTTAACGGCGATCGCAAAGACGAAATTCTTAATCCTTTATTTATTGTAGAGGTGCTTTCCCCCGCCACAGAAGCAGATGATCGAGGTGATAAATTTAGAAAATATCGTTCCCTGCCAAGTTTTTGTGAATACCTGCTCGTTAGCCAAACTGAACCCTACATTGAGCAATATTTTAGACTCGCACAGAGCGATCGCTGGCAACTACAAACCTACGATCAACTTAGTCAAATAATCCCTCTGGAGAGTTTAAACGTTGAACTTCCCTTGCTAGAAATTTATCGTCGTGTTAGTTTTGCCGCAGCCTCATAAATCCCTTAATCCGATTAATAACCTTTCTATTTTGTTTTCATAAAAAGCGATCGCCCCACAGTTTAAACTTATAAAACCGCTATCGACAAAGAAGCGGTGAGAAGTAGTTCATTAGAACTACTCAGGATAGTTAGGCAGAGAATGATATTGAAAGATGCCAAATATACTGCCGACACTGCCAATACTAAGAATACTGCCAACACTGCCAATACTAAGAATACTGCCGACACTGCCAATACTGAGCATACTGCCGATACTAACCAGACTTAAAATGCTGCTGGCACTAGCGAGACTTAAAATACTGCCGGCACTGCCTAAACTCAAGATACAGCGATAACTAGCTTTGCTCAGATAATTAAGACCAGAAATCATTTTAAATCGGGGAAAGATTGGGGAATAGTTAGGGAAGTATTTTGCCAAACCTGTTGTAAACGCATAGCCGGCATAGTTAGATAAAGAATATCACCTTGATCGAGAGTGATTTCCAGTAATTGCCAACCGTGGATAGTTTGACCTTGTTTTTCTAAGTAAAGTGGCACAAAATCGGCATTCATCGCCGCTTCCTTGACAATTTGACCCATAAAAGGATGATTAGGTGTGATTAATGTAGCCAAAGCAACCCAGAGGAGATCATCGGTCATGCCATTACCGAGAATTCTACCGCCCAAAGCGGCCGCGGCGAAGGAATAAGTAGCTAGATCCCGGGGACATAATACCGTATCAAAATCAAAAACCTCTTGAATCGATCGCCCGAATTGTTCCTGAGAGCAGCGTAAAACTAGATTAATTTTAGGAGCGATCGCTTTAGCAGTGAGGGCAATCTCCACATTAATCATATCCTCGTAAGTAACCACGATCAAAGATTCGGCGTTGTTAATATTAGCGGTTTCTAGGGTAGCCACTAGACGCGCATCCTCGATGATAACGGGGATTCCCCAGGAGCGCACGGAATGCAAAAATCGGTTATTGGGGTCCGATTCGATCACCACCACTTCACAGCCTTGGTCGTGCAATTGTCGCACGATCCGGGTGCCGATACCTCCTAAACCACAGATAATGTGATGATTGCGGACGGGAATGCGGGTAGCATCCCAAAACTGCTTAAAGCGACTACCGAGAATAAAATCGTTGAGGAGAGCATAACAGATACCGATAACCCCCGCACCGACAATCATCATGACCACGGTAAAAATTTTGATACTATCGGGGGTAGATTCGGCCACTTTTTCGTTACCTCCGGCGCCGGTAATCATCCCGACGGAGAAATAGAGGGAATCGACAAGGGAAATTTTTTGATTAACGCTGAGATAGGTAATGGTAGCAAGGGAAATCATCCCCAGGAGGGAAAGGGTGACAAGAATTACCGGTTGGACATAGTGCTGATAGGGACGGAGATTGAGCAGATTTCTCAGCCACTTTTGCAGTTTAAAACGCTGTTTTGCCTTAATTGTCGGTTTATTGCCGATAATGAGATGATCGCCAGTTTGGAGTTTTTTGCCTAAAAGAACTGCTGAAACCAGATCAATTTCGTCGTGAGCGGGGAGATAATAGATTAACATCCGGGCCGGATCGTCCCAAAGCTCGTAGAGGGGTAATCCCCACCAAGGATGATTTTCCTCGATAATTATCTCTTGAATTGGCCAAAGGCGATCGAATAGCTGTAATTGACCGATAGCTTTATTACCAAGGGCAGCAAAGGAAAAGATCGGGGCTGCTAGGGAAGCAACGCTCATGCTAACGTGAGCAGGGAGGGTTTGATCGAGTCTTTCTCCTAAAGTTTCGTTAAATAGTCGGTTAACTATCCGAATTTTCGGGTTAATTATCCTTGCGCGGGTGAGAATTTCCAGATTGAGTGCGTCGTTATCGATGGCCAAAACTAGGGTTTCTGCATCCGGAAGGCCAGCTTGCAGGAGAGTTTTAGGAGAGCAGGGATCGCCGATAATAATATCAGACTGGTATTCACAGACCATTTGGCGATCGCTAATCGCCACTACTGCCGCAGATTGTTGTTTGAGTAAACAAAAGATTTTATAACCCGTGCGACCTAATCCACAGACGATGATTTGCGGTTTCATTCGTCGAGCGCGTTTTTTGCTGATTAACCTTTCAGTTCTAGCGCAAAAACTAGGAAAAATCTGTAACTAAAGCTGCAATGCTGCTAATTTTTCCAATCAGGCTTTTAAAATGATAAAATAACCCTGATCATCGATTGAATCACTTCAGCCTTGACTCGCTTTCTTTGGGACAAATTTAGTAAAGATTACCTCGAAACTTTTCTCGCTTCTTGCGGTGACGTGAAAACTAGCCTTGATGTGACGGCAGAAACTCAAGAAATCGATGTGTATTTTCGACCGACTTCCCCAGAAATACCGCCCGAATTAGGCCTATTGGGCAAATTAGCTCAAACCCCTTGTCTATTGGAACCCTATCGCAATCCTGTCATGATTGAGGGAATTCTCGCTTGTTTATCTAAACTGTTGACTGTGCGGGAACAATTACAAAGAGAAGCTCACCGTCATCAACAACCCTTATTAGCAGAAAATATTCCTAGACTATGGATACTAACTCCTACGGCCAGTCAGAGGATTATAACTGCTTTTTCCGCTCTCAATAATCCAGATTGGGGAGAAGGAATTTACTTTTTACCTCCAGCATTAACCACATCCCTTATTGTCCTGCATCAATTACCCGAAACCCCTGAAACCCTTTGGTTAAGATTATTAGGCAGAGGAGGAACCAGAAGCAGAGCGATTGATGAATTAGAGGCCTTGTCTCCTAGTCATCCCTTTAAATCAGCTGCCTTAAAATTATTATACAATTTGAGTAGAAACTTGCAAGCCTTACCCAAAAGAACCCAGGAGGAGAGGAAATTTATTATGCGTTTAGCCCCTTTATACGAACAAGATAGAGAAGCAGCGATTCAAAAGGGTAGAATCGAAGGGATTCAACAAGGAGAAGCTATCGGACTTCAAAAAGAAGCATCCAAGTTAGTGCTACGTCAACTAAAGCGACGTTTTGGAGAACTTCCGCCGAATATCACCGAAACTATCCAAAAACTCTCAGTAGAACAATTAGAAGACTTAGGAGAAGCATTACTAGACTTTGAGACTCAAGCTGACTTAATTAATTGGCTTAATCAAACCTAAGATATGCGGGAAAGGTCATTTAAAACTCCTCTAATTGTTTTCTTGATTGTTCGGGAAATTGAGAGCTTTATTGAATAGGGCAAGGTCTTGAAAATTAATCACACCATCTCCATTAAAATCTGGATTTGCTGATTTGAATTCTGATCTTCTTGGGTGAGATTTTTAAAACCTAGACCAAAACTAACTTTTGGATAGGACACACATTTGGCATTCATCTCTTGATTCAGCAACGCCGAATAATCTTATACTACTCCTAATCACTTCTTATCTCTTGACAATGACCTTAGAAACCGATCACGGTAAAAGCCATCCCGTCGGGGCAACTGTCTTGGCCGATGGTGTCAACTTCTCACTATTTTCCAAGTATGCCACTGCGATCGAATTATTATTATTTGATGATGCTAATTCTCCCGTACCTAGCCGGACTATTCTCCTCACCCCGCAAACCAACCGCACCTTTTTCTATTGGCATATTTTCGTTCACGGGATTGGAGTCGGTCAAGTGTATGCTTATCGAGTCTATGGTCCGGATAATCCGGCCCAGGGTCATCGCTTCGATCCTGATAAAGTAGTTCTCGATCCCTATGCGAAAGCGATTGTCGGTGCGGAAATTTATGATCGACAAGCTGCCAGCGAAAAAGGCGATAATTGTCATCGAGCTTTGCGGGGTCTGGTAGTGGATACGGGCCGCTACGATTGGGAAGATGACAAACCGCTACGCACTCCCTACTCTGCCAGTTTTATTTACGAAATGCACGTAGGTGGTTTTACCCGTAACCCGAATTCCGGCATTAGCGAGGAAAAAAGAGGTACTTTTGCGGGATTAATCGAAAAAATACCCTATTTGAAAAACCTAGGCATTACTGCCGTGGAATTGTTACCGATTCATTACTTTGATCCCGCTTCGGCCATGCCGGGGTTAACTAACTATTGGGGTTATAGCACGATCGGCTTTTTTGCGCCCCATGCCAGTTACAGTAGCGATCGCTCACCCCTGGGTCCTTTGAATGAATTTCGGGATCTGGTGAAAGCTTTACACAAAGCGGGGATCGAAGTGATTCTCGATGTGGTTTTCAATCATACCGCCGAGGGGGACGAAATCGGGCCAACTCTTTCCCTTAAAGGTATCGATAATCGCACCTACTACATCCTCGATGCCGAAGATAAAAGCCTCTATAGCAACTATACCGGCTGTGGTAACACCCTCAAGGGCAGTCATCCCATTGTTGGCAAAATGATTCTCGATTGTTTGCGCTATTGGGTGTCGGAAATGCACGTGGATGGTTTTCGCTTTGACCTGGCGGCCGTACTATCGCGCAATGTGGACGGGGAACCGATCCTGCAAAAAGGTTATAACATGATCTGGGCGATCGAATCCGATCCAGTCTTAGCCGGGACAAAATTAATCGCTGAAGCCTGGGATGCAGCAGGATTGTATAGTGTCGGTCAATTTGTTGAATTTGCCGATTGGTTTTCCGAGTGGAATGGTCCTTTTCGCGATGATGTGCGCGCTTTTGTCCGGGGAGATACCGGCATAGTCACGAAATTAGCGGCGCGGATTTTAGGAAGTCCCGACATATACCACAGACCTAACACCGATGTCAATAGAAGTATAAATTTTGTTACCTGTCACGACGGCTTTACCCTTAACGATCTAGTGTCCTACGACGAGAAACACAACGAGGCTAACGGCGAGAAGAATCGGGACGGTTGCAACGATAATTTTAGCTGGAATTGTGGGATAGAAGGGGAAACCAATAAGGAGGCGATTAAAACCCTGCGACTGCAACAAATAAAAAATCTCTTAACGATCCTGTTTATTTCCCAGGGAACACCTATGCTGTTGATGGGGGACGAAGTGCGACGCACCCAAAAGGGCAACAATAACGCCTATTGTCAGGATAACCAGTTAAGTTGGTTCGATTGGAGTGCGGTAGAGCAAGAGTTCGATCTTTGGTGTTTCGTAAGGAGACTGATCGATTTTAATAAAAAATTAGCTCTTTTCCGTCAGGAAAAATTGCTAGAAGTCACCTATACCAGTCTTGAACCCCATCTGAGTTGGCATGGCGTACAGTTGAGTAAACCCGATTGGTCGGAAGATTCCCGCAGTTTAGCTTTTTCCCTGCGTCATCCTAAGGCAAACGAGTATTTACACATTATGCTCAACGCTTACTGGGAATCTCTCAACTTCCAGTTACCACCCTTGGGACAAGGGGAAAAATGGCATCGCGTCATTGATACTGCTGGGCAATTGTCCGAGGCAGCCTGTGATTTAGATGCCGCCGCCGCTATTGAATCGGAAAATTATCGGGTGCAAGCGCGTTCGGCGGTAGTCTTAATCGTTAAACCAGTATAACAAGAGGAGAGATATTGCTCGATCGACCGATCTTGAATGCTTTAACTAATGAACAATGGCATCAATTCAATCGTCAAGTCGAAAAACGTTATTTATTTGCGGAGCAATAGCTGAAATGATGCGGCTTTCATTAGCGAAACGGGTATCGATTCTCTCTTTATGTTTAATTGGTTTTTCCCTGCCTTGGACTCCGTTCAGCGTTTCACCAGTACAGGCGAAACCAGAACCGAATGCGATCGCTCTTGGTGATCCCGTTCGGGAAGAAAAGCAAGCTCGGCAGTTAGTAGAATGGTTGGGGGCTAAACAATACGACAAAGTTATTGCAGCTTTGTCACCCCAACTAAAACCCCTCTGGACTGCCGAAAAACTGCAAAAGGTCTGGGAAAGCCAAGTAACTGACCATACTGGACCGTTTAAGCGCATTGTCAAAACCAAGCTACTCGATGCTATCAATGCCAATCTGGTGATTGTCACCGTTGAATTTGAGAAAGTTACCGAAGATGTGACAGTTACCTTTAACCGGGCTGGTCAGATAGTTGCCGCAGATTTTCCCGAATTTCGCAGTATTTCTGAGATTGGCACCGCTTTTGTCACGGCCTTGGCCAATAAAGACTACGGCCTGGCCCGAGGCTATCTACACCCTTTCCTGAAAGCTGAGGTTTTCCCCACCAGAGTACAAGGCGCTTGGGAAAATTTACTTAAGCGTACCGGCCCCGTGCGTCGGATCGTGGGAACTCAGGTCAGAAAAGGTTCGGATACGGACGGTGTGGATCTGGTGTTGGTGACGATTCAATTTGAAAAACTGACGGATACTTTAATCCTCGTTTTTGATGATCAAAAGCAGATTGTCAACGTGGATTTCCCTTTAGGCAATTAGTAATCAGCCGAAATTACCCCGTAAATTGAGTTGGAGACGATAAGTTATGTTAGATAAAATCGAAGTTCCCATCGAAGCGATCGCAGCTAGGGAGATTCTAGATTCCCGCGGCCGTCCCACGATCGAAGCGGAAGTGCTGTTAGAATCGGGGGCGCTCGGTTTGGCCCAGGTTCCCAGTGGTGCTTCTACGGGTAGTTTTGAAGCCCACGAATTGCGCGACGATGATCCCCAGCGTTACGGTGGTAAGGGTGTCCTAAAAGCGGTTCGCAATGTCCACGAAAAAATTGTCCCGGTTTTGGAGGGGATGAATGCTTTCGACCAAGCTAGTATCGATTTAGCTATGATCGATCGCGATGGCACGGCCAATAAACGAGAATTAGGGGCTAATGCTATCCTAGCCGTCTCTCTGGCTACGGCCAAAGCAGCGGCGGCGGATCTGGGATTGCCTCTCTATCGTTATCTCGGTGGCCCGATGGCCAATGTGCTACCCGTCCCGATGATGAACGTGATCAATGGTGGTTCTCACGCTGATAATAACGTCGATTTTCAGGAGTTTATGATCTTCCCCATCGGGGCCGATTCTTTTAAGGAGGGTTTGCGTTGGGGAGCGGAAGTATTCGCCGCTTTGGGTAAGGCCTTGCACGAACGCAAATTACTGACCGGTGTGGGCGATGAGGGCGGTTATGCTCCTAATTTGGCTTCAAATCAGGAAGCTTTGGATATTTTAATCGAATCGATCGAACGTGCTGGTTATAAACCGGGGTCGGAGGTGGCTTTAGCTATGGATGTGGCCGCCAGTGAATTCTATAAGGATGGTCAATACCTCTACGATGGTTCGGCCCATTCTCCCGCCGAAATGGTGGATTTTTTGGCCAGTTTAGTTGATCGCTATCCGATTATTTCTATTGAAGACGGTTTACACGAGGAAGATTGGGATAACTGGAAATTATTGACCGATAAACTGGGGGCGCGGATTCAGTTGGTGGGCGATGATTTGATGGTGACTAATCCCATCCGTCTGCAAAAAGCGATCGATCTGGGTATTGCTAACTCGATCCTGATTAAACTCAATCAGATCGGTTCTTTGACGGAAACCCTACAAACGATCGCCCTAGCTACCCGTCACGGTTATCGTTCTGTAATTAGTCATCGCTCTGGAGAAACGGAAGACACCACGATCGCAGATCTGGCGGTAGCTACTAATGCCGGACAGATTAAAACTGGTTCTCTCAGTCGCAGTGAACGGGTGGCTAAGTATAATCGCTTATTACGCATCGAAGAGGAATTGGGCGATCGGGCGGTGTACGCGCCGAAAGTCGGTTTAGGTCCAAAATTCTTGGCCTAAAATTTGCAAAAAGTCTTGCAGTGATCGAAAAAGGGTGTTATACTAAAGGTACTGATAACTGATAACTGGTCACTGACTATTGTGGTACTTCGCTGAAACCTTTTTCGGCGAAGTATTTATTTGTGGCCTTTTTTTTGCACCAAGCTATGATTTTTGGATCAAAGGTGTTATAGTAAAGGTACTGATAACTGATAACTGGTCACTGACTATTGTGGTACTTCGCTGAAACCTTTTTCGGCGAAGTATTTATTTAGGGTTTGCTGAAAAAGTTTGTTGGTGGGGTTAGGAGTCAGGAGATAGGAGTCAGGAGATAGGAGATAGGAGACAGGTTTTGGGGGTTGGGGTTTTGGGGTTTTGGGGTTTTAGTTCAATTTCCCCACTTCCCCACCTCCCCAATTCATAATTTCCACTCCCCCTACACCCCACACCCTACACCCCACACCCTGCCCCCAGGAAAAACTTTTTGCCGCAAACCCTATTTAAGCTCAGTTCGGGTTAAACAGAGGGGGATAAAGCCCATTCCATGGTCAAGCTGAACTTATCGGGCGTTGTCGCCGTCAGCGCTAGGGAGTTTTTGGAGAAGGGAAAGCTTCCCGTCAGATTGCGACTTCCATTGATTTTTGTAAATAATAATTTCAAGGCACTTGCTACTAGCATAGGATAGAAACGTCGGATTTCTAGGATGGGGATGATGAAAGACAGTTCTATATTTCGACGTTTCCCACAGGTGTTCGCTGGTTTATCGGTGCTATCGATCGCTCTCGTCTTGAGTTCGTGGATAGCGGCACGCTCGTTCTTGGCGGTGAAACGGGCGAGCGATGTTTTTGTCGTCACTGGTTCGGCCAAAAGGGCGATTACATCCGATTATCTTCTCTGGCGTTTATCGGTTTCCAGTCAACAACCTACCGCCCAGGATGCCTACCGCGATCTGATCCGGCAAACCCAGCGGATACGAGCTTATCTCAAAGAAAAACAAGTTCCCGAAGACGCAATCACCACCAACGCGATCGAGACGATGCCGATTCCCGAAGTAACAGCTAACGGCCAGGAAACTGGGCAAATTCTCGCCTATCGTCTCACCCAACGCTTCGAGATCCGAGCGAGCGATGTGGCCCGTTACACGGAACTTTCTAGGCAGGTAACGGAATTGATCGAGGAGGGAATTAGCCTCGTCTCTGAACCTCCCCAATATCTTTACACCCAATTGGATAAGCTGCGGGTGGAAATGGTGGCGGCGGCGACCAAAGATGCGAGAGCGAGGGCTGAGGCGATCGCTAGTAGTACCGGCAGTCGGGTGGGAAGGGTGCGCGATGCGAAAACGGGAGTTTTTCAGATCACCTCGCGCAATTCCACTGACGTGAGCGATTCGGGAATTTACGACACTTCCTCGATCGACAAAGATATTACCGCAGTGGTTTCGGTGACGTTCGGGATCGAGTGAATTAGAGTCTTTACCTAGGGTTTGCGGCAAAAAGTTTTTCGTGGGGGCAGGGTGTGGGGTGTGGGGTGTGGGGTGTAGGGTTTTACCGATTTTCAGGTGGTCAACTACCTAATTTTCAGGGAAAAAGTCCAGGGATTTTCCCCCCGATCACTCCAAGTGCTGGCACTTTTTGAGGGGAAAAAAGTCTAAAAGTCTTACCCAACAAGGTTTTTAGATTTATTCAGCATACCCTACCTAGGGGTGCATCTGATTTTTGTCAATCTACCCAGTGGGGATTTTTCCAAGGAAACTATCTTCTAAAATTCGCGCTTAATGGCGATTTTTTCCTCAATCCCGCCGCAGATTAGCTTTTGCAGTGGGATACTTAGACGCGGTTGTTCATACATTTGTACTAATTTAAGGATGACTGATCATTGTTGATTGTCGTTATTTCTGCACATCTGAGATGCTCCCAGAAAGTCCGGACAAGCTAAGAGAAGATTTTAGTTTCAATCTGGTCATGACAAAACTACCTGAAACTTCAGGAACTGTCCTTGCTATTATCTTTTTGGTTGTCAATCTTTCCCAACTGCTTCGGCAGTTTTTTTGGGCTTTTTTTGTCTTTCTGGCTTTTTTGCGAACAAATGAACTAAAATAGTCCTTCTCTTCAATAAAAATCATGTTTAAATTTGTTTTGCCTAAGTAAAACTTATCAATTGGGCGACAAATCAGTGGCATTCAATAGCATGATTTCTGGAGTGAATTTTTCAGCAGACCCTATCTGCAAGGAGAGAGTGAAACGGCTCTCTCCTTAATTATGGCTATTCGTCGTCGTCGCTGGCGCCAACTTGCTTGAGATGAATATGTTTTCTCCCCAAAGTAATTTCAAATTCATCTCCCGGTTTGAGTCCCATTTTTTTGGTGTAGGCCGAACCGATCAGGAGATTATTATTTGATTGGACACTGATCCGGTAGCTGGCCGAGCGCCCACCTCGTCCGTGACCATTGGCACTGCTATCTAAGTCAATTCCCTCAGCATCGATTAAAGCATTGAGAAATTTCATCATATTAACGCGTTCGATACCATTTTTTGTCATGGTATAGTAGCCGCATTCCCGGGCTTTTTCCTCTTTGCTGAGGTTGCCTAGCTGTTTAACTTTCTCAATTAGTTCGAGGCCAGTCAGGGGTTCTGGATTAGTAGTTGTGTTCATTTAAGTTTGCAGTAGATAAGTAAAGGTTAGGGTCATCAAGGCTAGTCGAGGAGAATTGCTCCCCCTGACCAGAAACAATCGGGTTACGATTGATCTCTACACTTATCTTACACGGTATAAACTAAAAATTGTCACTTGCTTGGGGAAATTGATTGTAATTGATTAGACTCTATCTCTCGATCAAAATCTTAACAGAATTTATCAATGTTGATCGAGATGCTGAGGGAAGGGAGGTTAGCCTTTCTGTCATCAATGAGGGCAGGGGGTAGGATAGAGATAAAGAGGTAAAAATGAGGGATAATGAAGCTAACAACTAGGGGTCACTATAGTGTTAAAGCCTTGCTGGATCTTAGTTTACAACCGAGGGGAACTCCCGTATCGGTAAAATCGATCGCCCTGCGTCAAGATATCCCGGCTGCTTATCTAGAGAAATTGCTGATAGAAATGCGACGAGCGGGGTTAGTTCGTTCCTTTCGGGGATCGCAAGGGGGTTATCAATTGGCTAGGCCGGCAAATCGTATCTCGTTGGGGCAAATTTTGGAGGCAGTGGGAGAGACGATCGAGCCATTATCAGGTTATCATCCCAGGGACGAACAGGCAGAAGATTGGGTGACATTTACTATCTGGAAACACCTCCACGAGAAATTAAAAGAAGCCCTAGGGAAGATTACCTTAGCGGATTTATACTACGATGCGCGTAGCTGGATCGCCGCTAGGGGAGAGGAAACCAGCTTTATCGTTTAGTAGTTTAGAAGTTATGACAGCAACAAAACAAGCAAAGATTTATGGGGGAGGTTGTCACTGTGGAGCGATCCGTTTTCAAGTGGCGATCAAGCATGATCAAGCTCTAGACTGTAATTGTTCGATTTGTCAGAAAAAAGGTTTTCTGCATCTGATTGTTCCTTCAGCACAATTTACCCTCCTAAGCGGTGAAGATTTTTTAAGTACCTATACATTTAATACCCACACAGCCCAACATTATTTTTGTCGTGTTTGTGGTATTCATCCTTTCTATCGTCCCCGCTCCCATCCTGACGCTATAGATATAAACCTGCGCTGTTTGGATGGCAATGTCTTAGGCGATTTTCAGATCCAGTTCTTTGATGGGGCTAACTGGGAAGACAATATTGAGAAAATTCGGGATATCGATGGCAAAAGGGAGTAATTGTGAAGGAAACGGCAACGGCGATCATTTTAGTATTAGGGGCAGTTTTAGATTATCTGATCGGCGATCCCTGGGGATGGATTCATCCAGTGCAGGTGATGGGGGCGATTATTGCCGTGGCCACAAAAGTTATCCTTAATTGGACGCAGGAAAAAATTCGCCAACGTTTAGCGGGCATAATTCTGGGACTGAGTTTAATTATCTTGACTGGGGCCTTAACTTGGCTAGGAATCCAATGGTTAGGTCAGGTCAATTTGCTGCTGAGTTGCCTAGTACAAATGATTCTCTTGGCTAGTTGTTTAGCCGGTAGAAGTTTACGCAGGGCTGCCGAAACCGTCATCGCACCTTTACAAGCTGAAAATATTACCCTAGCTCGTTGCCAACTAAGTTTATACGTTGGTCGCGACACAGATAATCTCGGCCAAGAAGAAATCCTTCGCGCTCTATTAGAAACTGTCAGTGAAAATGGTGTGGATGGAGTTACCGCGCCGCTTTTTTATGCCCTTCTCGGTGCTTTTCTGGGGGTGGGACCAGTACCCCTCGCTTGCGCTTATAAAGCCGCTAGTACCCTCGATTCGATGATTGGCTATCGTCGGCCACCCTACACCCATATGGGCTGGTTTAGTGCCAAAAGCGAGGATGTTTTGACATGGCTACCCTGTCGTTTAACGGTCTTAACTCTCGCCCTAATTTCGGGCCGGCCGGGGCGAGTTTTAAGCATTTGTTGGCGCGATGCCCGTCGGGATCCTAGTCCTAATTCCGGTTGGAGTGAATGCGTCTATGGGGCGATTTTGGGGGTGCAATTGGGGGGGAAAAATCAATATCGGGGCCAGATTGTGGAAAAACCTTTATTAGGCGATAACCTCAACCCGATTACTGTCAAAACCGTCGAACAGGCTTTGCATTTAACTCGTACTTGTGTATTACTTTGGTTAGCGATCGCTGTTAGCTGCTTAGTTGCTAGAGATTTTGCTCAATTTTAGCGACCAGAGGCGACGGCGTTGACGGGATTGACGCTGCCAGTAACGGATAATCAGGGAGAAGGTCAAGAATAGGGATTGCAGTATCTGTATCTGTCCGCAGAGGCGTTGATAGTTTTGTCGGAGATAATAGGTTTTCGCCCCGGCGATGAGAATATATTCGGGGGCGGGGTAAAAAATGTGGTGTAAACGTCGTTCCACCCGGTTTAAAATTTTGGTCACTCGCCCTAAAATCCGCCGCAATTGCCACAATTTCCAGACTAGAAAGCAATTAAATAAAGTTAAGCCTAGATTGAAGCCGAGGACAAAAAAGAACATGGTCGAGGCGATGGTCGAGTTATGCCAATTTTAGCCTAGATTCCCGACTTGAAAGTGTATGAGAAAGAAATCTAATCAGCTGCCCGCGTATTTAGGGTCTGCTGAATAAATCTAAAAACCTTGTTGGATAAGCTGTTCGTAATTTAAATTGCTTGTTGAGATCAGGCGGTCGGCAGGGGGCGGTCGGCGGTCGTCAGTATTCAGGAGTCAGGAGATAGGAGACAGGTTTTGGGGGTTGGGGTTTTGGGGTTTTGGGGTTTTAGTTCAATTTCCCCACTTCCCCCCCCCCAATTCATAATTCATAATTCCCACACCCCACACCCCACTCCCCACACCCCACACCCCCCACCCCACACCCCACACCCCACACCCCACACCCCACGAAAAACTTTTTGCCGCAGACCCTAGTTAGCGTCCGAGGGCGTGTAATCCGTTAATAATTTCGGCACAGCGCTCGGTAACTGCCTGTAAAGCCTCTCTTTTGCTAGAAATCGGTGGCGGTAGCACTTCCCCGATGCGAATAGTTAAGGGTATACTATGGGGAAAAGAAGAACCTTTTTGAAAAATCTTTTCTGTCCCCCACAAACTGACGGGTAGCAGCGGAACTCCCGCTTTAGCGGCAATCATCGCCGCACCTAGTTTTGGTTGATGGATTAATCCGTCCTCGGTGCGGGTTCCCTCCAGAAACACTCCCACTGCCCAGCCCGCTGCTAAGGCTGCCATCGCCGCCCGAATTGCCCCGCGATCACCACTGCTGCGTTTGACGGGATAGGCCCCATAAAGAGCGATCGCCTGTTTTAAAATCGGGATGGTAAATAATTCCTCTTTAGCCATATAAGCTACGGGACGACGCACGGCACAGGATAATAGGGGTGGATCGAAGTAACTGGCGTGATTGCAGACGATAATCAGAGGATGACGCTGGGGGACATTTTCCACTCCGTAAACGCGACCGCGAAAATAGCCGTGTAGGGTGGGGCTAACGATCGACCATTTAAAGAGATGATATAAAACTAAACTGGCAAAAGGTTCTCGCTCTTGAGGCTGGTTCATGACTGACAATTGTTCCCTAGACATGGAAAAGCCCTTGGGAGTCTTGCCGTGTTTCGACCCCAAGGACTTTGCTTTCTTCTCACTCCTCACACAATTAAAACATACAGCAATTTACGGGTTAGGGAAAGGTTAAGCGTGCCGCTTTCTTAACTGGCATAATTACCTACCTAGGGTTTGCTGAAAAAGTTTTTCGTGGGGACAGGGTGTGGGGTGTGGGATTTTACCGATTTTCAGGTGGTCAATTAGCTCATTTTCGATGGTAATTAATTTTGCTTGGGTACTGAAAAAAGTTGGGTTAGAATATAAAAACCAAATCTAGTCAGAAAAAGAGAGTTTTTATGGAAAAACAGGTAAATTGTGCTGTAGATTGCCTAAATGGTTGTATTTTAGGCGATAAATGTCCCAATCAAGCCCATGCCGCCGAAGCAGCCAAATTTATTGCCGAAACTTCCTTGGAAAAGATGCTAGAAATGGCAGAAGCCGCTAGACTGAAAAAGCTTACGCAACCGACCCAATGGATTATTCCTGATGATTTCTAGGGTTTGATAAGGGAATGGGGGAACGGGTAAGAAAGTCGCTGTACCTGATTACTCCCAATAGCACTATATCAGTTTTTTCCACTATTCACTGTTCACTGAATATACTTTAGACGTTCATAATCTGAGATTTATTAAACTTCTGAAATCGTAGATTCAGCAAGGAATCCAGTTCTTTTTTATGTTTCAGATGGGCATCATTCAGACATTCATAAATAGCTGAAGAAAAGTCAGAAAAGTTTTCATAGTATTTACCGTATAAACATTTCTTTTTGACAAATTTCCACAGCCTTTCAAATAAATTTAGATTAGGCGAATAAGACGGCAGATAGAGTGGCTCTATTGACAAGGAAAGAGCTATTTATTCAACAATTTTGCATTTTTGATAGCGGGCATTATCTAAAACTAGAGTGATGGGAAATATTAGTCCTAAAGCAGCTATTTTTTCAATAATTTCACAGACTTGAGATGCTGTAATATAAGTGTCATATGTTACCAGAATAACTTCATGGGTTATCGCATTTAATGCTCCTAAAACATTGAAGCGTTTACGCCCGCTCGGTGATTTAACAAAAAGTCTCTCAAAACACCAAAAAAAAACCGAGAAAAGCTCCCATGACAAAGTGAGCGGCATCAACAAAAAAAACAACCCTTTTTCCTTTTTTAGCCTCATTTAATCTGGGTTCTAGCTTTTTCCTTTGTAGTCTTCTTGTTCATCCCGGTCAGCTTTAGAAGGAAGAGAACCTACTTTTAAACATTTCATTCCCATGGATTTTAAGAATTTTCTCACTTGGGTAGGATTTCGTTTTATTCCTGTCAATTCTTCTATTCTATTCTATATACAGCTTCATTTATTGTGGCTAGTGGATTTTTCTCCAAATATTTTTTGAGCGTTTCTCTTTGAGACTATAATTCACTTTTAGGGCGATAGAAGTTGATTTCTTTTAATTTTTCTATTCCGCCTTCTTGATAATCTCGAAGATATAGTTATTTCAAATAAGAACGAGACACTAGGCGACACAATAAGTACGAATAATTTCATCAAGGGGTGTCCCCACAGGAGCATACATTCTTGCCCTCTTTAATGCACTAAAATCATGTTCGATATCATTTAAATCAGGAGAGTATTTTGGCAAAAACACTACCTGATAACCTGCTTCTTCTACCAGGCGTTCGGCGAGCTCAGCCGAGCCGTTGTTTAATGACTGTCTTCCGATGAATTGGTGCATTATCCATAATTAATACTGATGTTATGGTTAGAGAGGGCAATAAATATAAAGATAACCACCCTTCAAAACCTTCGGCATTCAGGCTTCTCGTAAATACCATCGGTGCAATAAAGTCTTTTTTTTCTTTTCTTCTCCCAGCGACAAGGTTTTCTTTTTTTCCTCGTTTTCCTTGTCTATCTCCCAATACTTTCTTCCCTTTTTTTGACCAAGCATAAAAACAGGCTTAAAATTCTTCAAACCCTTACTTATCAATGAATACAAGGCTTTCACTTCCATCTGTTTTAATCAATTCTCTCAGCACTCTGTAGTATTTCATTCTTTCTTCTCGGTTTCTTTCTCTATAACGAAGTTCCTTCTTTTTTCTGGTAATTTTCATTTTTTTTAAGGCATAGCAAATGGCACTTGGTCTCACTCCAAACTTCTCGGCTCTGTCTCTTAATCTTGCCTCGGGATTTTCTTGGACATCTTTTGACAGTGCTTTCCAGTCCAGCTTTCTCTGACGGTGTTTTAC
>NZ_JADBUB010000149.1:0-5710 GCF_020245865.1 Microcystis sp. M169S2 | reverse complement strand
TTCTCTCAATAACAGAGGGACAGAGGTGGTTAGCTGAACGTTGGGAAAAACTGATAGTTTTATCGACGTAAGAAGCAGAAAAATTAGCTAAATTAACAGGATGTACTCTCAGACAATTTCAAGAGAGATAGGCTTTTAGTGACTTGGGAACAAACTTTATCAATTTATTCATAATAAATTTGGCAGAGGATTAAAGATTATAGTCATTTCAATTAAGATTGAGAATATCAATCCCAGAGTTCATAAGGGTTTTGTCGGTCTAGAGTGTATCAGACTTATCTGAAATGACTATAGTTATTGTGACTAATTCTTTTGGTTAGAAAAAGATAAACTTGAGAATCTTCAGTCAAATTTATTGACTTAAAATCAGCTGTACTTAATTTAAATGAATCAACCCTACCTAAACCCCTCGTTGGGGGCGTGGTGCCGCCCACAAACCCCCCGCGCATTAGTTTTTCGGTGGGATGCTTACACGCGATTGTTGATATATTTGTCCCAGTTTAAGAGTCACTGATAATTGCTGATTATCGGTGTTTCTGCAAAATCGAGATGCAGCCTTTTCGTTAACCACAAAGGACACAAAGTTGAGCTTTCCACGACTACTTACTGTCATCAAAAATATCTAGCTGCTGCAGAGAGGGGGAATTATCCGACTTAACTGGTTTAATTTTCTTAATTCCTTGACGCAAACCGATCGCAATTTTACTATGTTTTTCGATTTGACCCATCACCTGCATGGCACGATCGATCACAGAAGCTGGTAAACCGGCTAATCTCCCCGCTTCGATACCATAGGATTTATCCGCACCTCCCGGTCGTACTTGGTGCAAAAATACTATCTCATGGGGTAATTCTTTGACTGTTACCTGATAATTAGCCACATTCTCTAAAATTGAAGCTAATTCGTTTAGTTCGTGGTAGTGAGTGGCGAAAATCGTCCGCGATTGCAGTACCGTGGCTAAATACTCCGCCACAGACCAAGCTATGGATAAACCGTCAAAAGTGGCTGTCCCCCGGCCAATTTCGTCTAATAATACTAATGATCTCTCCGTGGCGTGATTGAGAATATTGGCAGTTTCGTTCATTTCCACCATAAAGGTGGATTGGCCAGTAGCGAGGTCATCCACAGCCCCCACCCGGGTGAAAATGCGATCGCAGATGGAGATTTTGGCCGACTTTGCTGGGACAAAACTGCCGGTTTGGGCCAACAATTGAATTAATCCCACCTGTCGCAGATAACAACTTTTGCCACTAGCATTGGGACCGGTGAGAATAATCAAGTCGGGGTATTCTAAACCTTCCTGATTGCCCAAATTAATCGAATTCGGCACAAAAAAGCCGGCCCCAAGGGATTGTTCCACCACGGGATGACGACCATCTTTAATATCGATAAGACGACCATCCGCGATTTCTGGGCGACAATATCCCTGATAAACGGCGATTTCTGCCAATCCGGCCAACACATCCAAAGCGGCGACTTTTGTGGCCACTTCTCGGATTTCTGGGGAAAATTCGGCCACTTGACGGCGTAAATCGCTAAAAATCTCGTATTCTAACTTATTTAATTCATCTACTGCCGTCAGAATTATATTTTCTTTCTCCTTTAACTCGGTGGTGATATAACGTTCCTCATTGACTAAAGTTTGCTTACGCACATACTCTTTTGGGGCGAAATCGGCTTTACTGCGGGGTAAACTGATATAATAACCGAAAGTTTTGTTATAATTAACCTTAAGGTTACTGATACCCGTTCTTTCTTTCTCTGTCGTCTCCAGATTCTTAAACCAATCGATTACTTCCTGATAGTCGCGCCGCAGGGCATCCAATTGGGCATCAATTCCCTCGCGAATCACCCCCCCTTCCTTCAGATGCAGCGGGGGAGATTCCACCAGATGGGCTATCACCTGCTGGCCTAATTTTTCTAAATCGGCGGGAATTTGCTGTAAAGCTTTCAAATAGGGCGAATTTCCCGAAGCGACCAAAGCCGCTAAATCGGCTAATTTGACTAAAGATGCCGCTAGGGAAAGTAAATCGCGGGCGTTAGCAGTTCCTGCACCTACACGACCGCTTAAACGTTCTATATCGTAGATTTCCCTTAATTTTTGCCGAATATCTTGGCGCAAGGAGGGATTATCCTTTAACTCTTGGATAGTATCCTGACGAGCGCGAATACCGCGAGAATCTAAGAGAGGTTGCAGTAACCAACGACGTAAAGCGCGACTACCCATGGCTGTACAGGTACGATCGATCGCCCATAATAGAGAACCATAGAAGCTACCATCGCGCACCGTTTGGGTAATTTCAAGGTTACGACGGGTTTGCCCATCTAAAATCAAAAATTCGGAGATAGAGTAGGTTTTTAAAGGTTGTAGGGGGACTTGATTGGCTTTTTGGGTATCTTCAATGTATTCTAATAAGCCCCCAGCTGCGCGAATAGCAAGGGGTAAATGTTCGCAGCCCATCCCCTCTAGGGAACGCATTTTATAGGTGATTAGGAGACGATTTTTCGCCTCTGTGAGAGTAAAGATATTTTGGGGACGGAGAGAATAACAAAAACTATCGGGTAAACAGGGGGGGAGATGGTCGGATTTTTCCCCGGGGCGCAAAATCCGGTTTAAATCGGGGGCATTGATGGGAAAAAGGATTTCCGAGGGCTGTAAACGGGTTAATTCTAGGCTTAAAGCCGTTAAATCGCTGGCTTGGGTGGTGTAGAATTCTCCGGTGGAGATGTCTGCATAGGCTAATCCCCAATTTTCTCCGGTAATCACCACAGCAGCTAGAAAATTATTCTTTTTTGCGTTTAACATTCCCTCATCGGTGAGGGTTCCGGGGGTGAGCAGTTTGGTGATAGCGCGTTCTACGAGTCGTTTTTCGGCGGCTGCTTCCGTTGAATCCTCTACCTGGTCACAAATCGCCACTGCATAGCCTTTTTCCACCAATAAACGACTATAGCGCTCTAGGGCGTGGTGGGGAACCCCGGTCATGGCGACTCTCCCAATCCCTTTACCCCCTTCCTTGCTGGTGAGAACTAATTCCAATTCTCTGGAGATAATCACCGCGTCCTGAAAGAAACACTCGAAAAAATCGCCCACACGATAGAGTAAAAGGGCATTGGGATAGGTTTCTTTTACCTCCACATAATGCTGGTACATGGGGGTGAGTTTATCGCGATCGAGTCCGCGATAATCACGATGGGGATCTTTATTGGTAGCCGGTGGTTCTAAGGGAAAATCCGAGGGGAGAGTCATGGGTGAAGGAAAGCTGGACAATTCTTTATTCAATTTACCGCTCTTGAGAACCTACGATCAAAGAATCCCAATAGCCTAAGCTGCTGGTTCGCGTTATCCAACCCAGAGATTAACATCTGAGCTATCTAGGTGGATTTTATATCATACTAAATCCAGTTATTAAAAACTGATTATGTATTCCCCCTTTTGCCTCTTGCCTCTTGCCTTTTGCCTGTCCTTATAAGTAGCCTATGCTCAACGGATTTATTATCATTCCTTGTCCGAGAATTATATTTTTGTTAATAACAGTTATTTTTAAGGGGTGGACTGCACTCTTTTAGTATAGACTTCGGCAGGATTAATTGAGGTGGTTATATCTTCTAAATCGAATTTTCGCAGGGTTTTATCTTTGGTATTGACCTGATAAACCAAACGATTAGTGATATCTAATCCAGTTAACCAATTACTGTGGGGATGATAGGCTCCCGTGTCGATATCTAACCAACCGGCACCGGCGACTAATTGCCCCGGACTTACCCCCGGAAAAGTAAAAGTAATCGTGTGGCCAGTGATAATTAATTTATCACTAAAAAAAGGTTCCGGCATACTGTGGAATTCATCGCGGATCCAACAAAAATGAGTGGCATCTTGTTCTTCGAGGGGTAAATGGGGATAAACCCCAGCATGAACCAGCCAAATATCGCCTAAATCGAGGTAAAGAGGCAAGGTTTTCAGCCAATCGATGTGATCTTGCGGTATTTTGTGATTATAGCTCGCGAGAGTAGCATGACCGCCACTATAAAGCCAAGCCGGCAACATTTCCCCCATCATTCCTTGCTTGCCCAACACTTCTAGCAGCATCTGTTCATGATTGCCCAATAGACAACGATAGCGGTTTTGACGGACAAATTCAACCACTTGGGCGCTATTGGGACCACGATCAATTAAATCGCCCAAGAAATAAACCGGTTCCTTTTCTTGAGGCGCGATTGTTTCCATTAGCTGCAAAAGAGCATCGTATTGACCGTGAACGTCACCGATGATGATTCGACGGGAGGACATGGTGGTAGAAGTTGGGTATCTGTGTTATTGTCCCTGGAGCGGGACTAACTCTAATATGCCCAGTTGAGACTTAGAAATTAACATTGATTTAGGGATTAGGGAAATGGGGAAATGGGGGAATCCAACTAAAACCCTAAAACCCCAACCCCCAACCCCCATCACCCAACCGGTCTAAATGTTAAGTTAAGTATCGAAGAGCGTCCGTTTCATCACCCAGTAGTAATATAATCACTGAGTTATCAATTTTGATCCTTGAGTATGACTGCATTCACCACAACCCCCACCCTTGCCAATTTGCCGGCCAGTGACAGCCGTAGCCGCGTCAGTGAATTTATGAAATCCCTACAGGATGAAATTTGTCGGGGATTAGAAGAAGTGGATGGACAAGCAAAATTTATCGAAGATAGTTGGCAACGGCCCGAAGGTGGCGGCGGACGTTCGCGAGTTTTGCGGGAAGGGGCAATTTTTGAACAAGCAGGGGTGAATTTTTCGGAAGTTTGGGGGAAAGAATTACCTCCTAGCATTGCTAAACAACGGCCCGAGGCTGCCGGTCATCAATTTTACGCCACGGGAACCTCGATGGTTTTACATCCTCGCAATCCTTATATTCCCACGGTTCACCTCAATTATCGCTATTTTGAAGCTGGCCCAGTTTGGTGGTTTGGCGGTGGTGCCGATTTAACTCCCTACTATGGGTTTGAAGAAGATGCTAGTCATTTTCATCGCACTTTTAAACAGGTTTGCGACCAACATCATCCCGAATATTATCCCGTTTTTAAACGCTGGTGTGATGAATATTTTTATCTCAATCATCGTCAGGAAGCCAGAGGCATCGGCGGGATTTTCTTTGATTACCAAGACGGTTTAGACCCTCTCTATCGTGGTCCTTTTGCCGAAAGTGATGCCGCTATCTATTCAGAAAAATTATCTCCCCAACAACCCCGCAACTGGGAAGAAATTTTTAGTTTCATTAATGACTGTGGCCGGGCTTTTCTACCCGCTTATGTTCCCATTGTCCAGAAACGCCGCTCGACGGAATACGGTGACAGAGAACGTCAGTTTCAACTCTATCGTCGCGGTCGTTATGTAGAATTTAATTTAGTTTATGATCGTGGCACAATTTTTGGGCTGCAAACTAACGGTCGTACCGAGTCGATTTTGATGTCTTTACCTCCTTTAGTCCGTTGGGAATACTGTTATCAACCTGCACCCAACACCCCAGAAGCAAAACTCTATGATGTCTTCCTAAAACCCCAAGATTGGGTTAATTGGCCAGGTTAAATCAGTTATCAGTTATCAGTTATCAGTTATCAGTTATCAGTTATCAGTTATCAGTTATCAGTTATCAGTTATCAGTTATCAGTTATCAGTTATCAGTTATCAGTTATCAGTTATCAGTTATCAGTTATCAGTTATCAGTT